>NZ_DOPT01000081.1:125695-166217 GCF_003512625.1 Herpetosiphon sp.
ATCAGTGTGGGCCCAGCCCCAGAAACGACCACGCACACTGCGCACAATCCCAACTTCGCGCAAGCGTTCGCCACGTGCGCCCTCGACTCCATCTGAGGCATGCATGTTCATTTCTTTGAGTTTGCCAGGGCGTAGGCGCTCGGTACCAGCAGCACGAGCCAACGATACAGGAGTAACAATCGGTGCCCCAACTTTAACTTTGCCCGATTGATAGAATGGGCGCATCGTGTTCGATTCATAGATGTGCTGGGTTACGGTATCGGTGATAGGGTAGGAAGCGCCACGGAACATAAAGGTTTCGTAGTGGTTGCTGCCATCTTCATGGTAGTTCAACAGTTCTTTCTCAATCACTAGATCGCTCATAAAGCTTGAGCTATTGGTACAAGCTAATACCCGACCAAGGATTGATGAAAACCATTGAGGTGAGAGCCGGGCCTGTACCCAACCCATGCCAGGAACATTCACATCGGCAAAGCCTGCAATTTGCAATGGCAAGGTTTGGTCGAAGGTGCGATCATTTTCATATTGAACTTCGTTGTAGACCATCGGATATTCTTGACCTGTTAATTCTTCGAGAAACAAGGTCGCCCAGTCACGGACTTCGCTATGGGGATCACTCAAGGCAGCAGTTAACGCTGGTACGGCTGCATCTTCGCCGACCTTAACCATCAACCAGAGCAAATTCCAGCGGACTGATGGGTCACTTTCAATGTTAAGGTGATTGCTCAAAACAGCTAAAGCAGCCTTTTGATTACGATGAGCATATTCCCAGAGTGCGCGTTCGCGCTCCAAGGCACTAGGATGATCAGCAGCAGCCTTCAGCAATTCAGCATCACTACGGGCATCAAAATTGGCCAGGTGGGAGACCGGAGGTGCACCAAAGCGGAAGCGTTCCGCAATATCTTGGAAGGATTGATTAACGATCAGGTTGTTCAAATCCGACGTGTTTGATCCGGTTGCCATTTGTTGTTTCAACATCTGAGAACTCCTTAAGTTAGCCATTGAGAACCTATAGGCGGTTGGAGAATTCCCGTATTGCTGCTTGCGCCTACCCTTAGTATGCGCTATCGGTATCTGCTTGTGTTCTTCGATCTTTCGATCTTTTAACGTTTTTTTACTTTAACCTTCAGCTTGAATTGCTACGAGTTCGGCAGCTGCTGGAGGAACTGTTCCATAGGTGATGCCGTGTTCAAGGTAAAATTTCAAAAGCGTGAGCGCCTCACCCCAGCCAGTAGCACAGCCTAAACATGCTTGAAGTGATGAGGTCGTTTGCTTGTAGCCTTGTTCGACCAAATGGACGAACGTTCCAGTGCCAAGCGGCTTTAATGTAAAGGCTACGGTTGTTGGCTCACCACTTGGCGACCACTGAAATACAAAGCGTTGGGCAGGTAAGGCCTCAAGTACCGGGCCGCCATCTTCGGCAGTCCAACGGCCAGCCCCAAAATTCTGCCAACGCAAGTGAATCTTGCCTCCAGGCCGAGGGTCGATTGTTGTTCCTTGGGTAAACCACGCGTCCCATCCTGCACCCGTTGTCAGGGTCTCATAGACGCGTGCGGGTACAACATTGATATAGGTCACAAGTTCAATTGGTGGTACCGACTGAGAATCAGCCATGATCAAATCCTCCCAAACCGCCCATGCAAGGCTTCATAGGCACAGACTTAGGCCACAACTTGAACGCTCTCGAGCGTATCAAAGCCGCGGAACATAAACTCAAGGTTATCTTGGTCAACTCCGGCGTATACTTGAACAAATTGCTTAATATTGCCGTTAAAATCAAGCTGGTACGCTCGTCCACGCAGCGTTTCAGCAACCCATAATGTATCGTCCTGAACTGAAATTCCCGAGCCAAGAAAGCCAGGCTGAGGATGCCAGATAATCCGATGCTGGCTGCTGCCGGCCTCCATATGAAAAACCATACATTTTTCTTGGGTGCCTTCGCTCATCGTGCCTGCGAATGAACCATCAGGTAGCCGTACAACTCCAACCAGCGAGGCATCAACCCCCGAGATTTCGCCAACGATCTCTTTTGTGCCAGTTCGGGTATTGATCCGAATAATCTGGCCGCCACTAGCTTTGCCATGCGGTTGACGGGTATTCGCAACCAACACATGATCTGGGCCATCAACACTTAGCGTCGAGGGCTGATCAAGCTCATCGGCAAGCACTGAAATCGTGCCAGTCTGAAGATTGATCGCGATGACCTTGCCATTGCCTTGCCAATTGTTAAAATCGCAGGCAAGCACTTGTGTATCATCAGGAGTGATCACTAAACCAGCCAAATCAAGCATCTGATCTTGGTAAGGCAGGCCTGAGACCTCATCATAGGCCGTAAAAGCTCGCAGCAAATTGCCGCTTTGAGCATCAATCTCAAGAACGGCGCTGGTTCCGGCAACCCCAACGTGTGAGGCCGTAGGGCCACGCATACCACTCATCGAAACATACACCCGACTGCGATCTGAATTGACCGCGACATCCCAAAGATGTGCCTGATAGGCGCTAGAAATATCTAAATATGGGCGGCTTTGGCCATCACGGAGCAGCGAAATCCGATTAGAACGTTGATCGACGGCCAATACATCGCCGCGCTTAAGGGTCGTCGGGGCATGGGCCGTTACAATAAACATGGTATCGACAACCTTATGCAACGCTGGGAGTTGGGTCAAACTATGCACATGGATCGCCGAAACAATTTGTTTTTGAATCGTGGTTAAAGCTTTTGAAGAGGCATCGGCAGTAAGGACGGAGATTGTGTACTGGTTTGTTTGGATATTCGGCAATCCTCGGATCACTGGAACATCGTCGGCTGGTTCTAACAAGGCTTTTTCAGTTGCACTTGAGGTCATGGACTAACTCCTTTGGACAAAAAGCTCAAGCTGTTGCTGAGCAAGTACCATAAAATAAAACAATGCGCTAAGAAGGGGCGGATCAGTTGGCTGCATTGGGCGCAGATTGAGATCAATATGGTTTTGATAGCGACCATTACGAACCCATAAGGGCCGATCACCCATGCCAACCAAAAGATCTTCTCGTTGCCAATCGAGTAATAAAAACGATCGAGGGTCTTGCGACCACTCGAATGCTGTTGCAAAAACGTAATAACGGCCATCGGCAACGGGTGGAAGCATATATAAGCGGGATGCAGGCGCAATCGTATAGGCAATCGGCTTGCCTTGAGGCATTGGTAAGGGATACAAGCCAATTAGGGTGGGTGTTGCTGGCCGCTTGGTTTTAATCGCAACGGGTGTTTGGGTTGCTTGAGGGGCATAAACCGAACCCATAGCGATTTGTTTGTGTGAATGAAATACGCTTGGTAATGCTCGTTTTTGGGCTTGGAGAAACGCCTGAAACAAGCGCCAATTGTCTTGATCGGCTAACTCGCGAAACCCTTGCGGTGAAATACCTACCAACTCGGTAAAACGTGAACTAAAGGTTCCGAGGCTGTTATAGCCAACCTCGTAGCAAATATCGATCACCCGCAGGGTCGTATCGATCAAAAGACGTTTGGCGGCATCTATCCGGAGTGCCGTCAAATAGCGGCTGGGCGGAATTCCCACAATCGAACGAAATACTTGGTTGAAATAACATGGACTGAAGTTAGCCATTTCAGCCATATCATTCAGCGACATAGGATTCCAGAAATTCTGCCGCATCGTTTCAACGACCTGCCGAACGGCCTGTTGTTGATGCGTAATGCTTGAATGATCAAAACTTGTGTGCGCTGGTGGGCCATACGTCATACGCTATAGTTCCTTCGCTAGGAGCCTGATCCCAAGACTTCTTGCTGAAGTGGAGTCTGCCAAGTTTGCCAAGCATTATCACCATCGAACCAGAGTTTGCGCTCGACCATGATATATGTTCCATCAGGCTGGGGCTCGTAAATATAAAAATCGGTGATCGGCGTAAGATAAATATGAACTGTTGCTGCCCAGGTATCAGTTGCGTTGACCATATCGTGGAGTTGGCTCGTTTCATCAGGTAAGATCGGGGTTACATAGGTGGCCTCTAATACGCTTGTTTCTTGCTTTTGGAGCCATGCACGCTGAGCTTCGGTGCGGAGAATCTGATATTTTGCTTCGATGGTATGTCCAGCTAAGGCAGCAACCGCCCCAACAGTTCCATTATGATCATGAATTGGGCTGGCACTTTGGGGTCCCCACAACACAACCACAATTTGAAAATCATCATCAAAGGAATTAAGCAAGATCCGCGTATACAATCCACAACTAGTATTCGTAAGATTAACTTGGCGATTGGCTGGCTCCGAGACAAAGGCAATCAAAGCTTGCCTTAGTTGGGCAAGTTGGGTCGATTGCGCAAGGGCTTGGCGTTTAATCATTCGAATGGCCTGAATGAGTTCGAGTGGCTTCATCATGCAACTCCTTTTGTTTAGAGCCACCAACGTTCAGCACCCTGAGGCCTGCATCAACCCACGCATGGATTAACGCTAGCCATTGGGTTTGTGAATTTGCCAAGTGTTTTTAGCAATATGGATTGATCAGAAAAGGTATGTACGTGGTTTGGATGAATGGAATGTGGAATGCGAGAAGGATTGGTAGGGTGATTGGATTGCTTGACGCTAGCATACGCAACGTTTGGGCTAATTACTTCTTCTAGATTGCGCATTTTTTGTCAAAGAAGGGGGGCACTCTTCCATGAGACCTCAAATGGAAGAGTGCATGCAGATTTTAGGTTGTCAGGGCTGAGGGTATCGTCAGCAGTGGGGGATCAGTTGGGCGGCGACGGCGTAGACTCATTACGCCACAGCTCGTAAACGTATCTGAACGGAGCATAATAACACTGGCGGTTCTAGCAAACCAAGCCGTCTGTTCACAAGGTAAGAGATAGGCCAAGGGGTCATTCGACCAAGGTATAGCTCCTGCAAATAGATGGTATCGGCCTGGCTTTTCAGCCTTGAGTTGAAAATCGCCAAGTGCATTAAGAAAAACACAACTAACAGGCTGGCCTAAAGGCGCTGCAATTGGGTAGAGACCGATAAAAATCGAGCCACTAAAGCTTTCTGGGGCAATGATGCTCCCATGCACCGTCAATGCTTGTTGATCAGGTTTGGTTTCATGAACATATTGGTGGTGTAAACGATCCAAGCGCGGAGTTTCAAATGTGGCCCTGAGCAAGCGCAAGCGTCGCGGTGAAACCCCAACAACCTGGGTGAACTGGGTCGTAAACGTGCCTAAACTACTATAGCCTGCCTCGAAACAAATTGTAGTAATACTTAAATCGGTGGTAAGCAATAAACGCTTGGCCCGATCAAGCCGCAGGGTTGATAAAAATTTACCAGGTGGCAGCCCAACCGTTTGGCGGAAGATACGATTAAAATGGAAAGGGCTAAGGTTTGCAATATCAGCTAATTGTTCCAGCCGTAATAATTCATGGGATTGGCCCCGCATTACGCCAATAACCCGCTCAACCGCCGCGCTATAATGGGTTGTTTGATCGTGATCATGCCACTGGTCTGGTCTTGATGGCTGGCGAATACTCGATAGCGTTCCTCGTTGATCAGCAAGCTTCCCCTTTACCTCGTTGATTAATCCCGATTCCAAGGACATCGCGACCTCCTCAAATGACGAGCAGCAGATTAGGCTTCTACTCTAGGAGCTAGGTTCGACGTTGCGATCTGGATAGAACTGCGTTTGGCAGCCCAAGCCTGATAATGGAGCCAGATTCCCCGCATAATACAGACAATCGAAAGCGCAAAGAATAGATCAAACACCACATTTGCCATCATTAATAAGCGATAAACCAGCGCTACCGCAACCCCAAAGAGGCACTGATGCCACGGTTTACTAGGGGTTGTCCCAGGATCGGTGATCATATAGAAGGTAAAGAGGGTAAAGGCGACACTCGTCATCGGGAGCAATGCCGGCCCAAATAAATGTCCACTGATGATCGTTCCTAAGGCTGCTTGCAGGACGAACCCGCCAATCCAGCCAAGAATCAGCGGCAAGCGTTTCGTAAAATGAATATTCAGGAATGAGCCAGAAATGACGATGATGACCGGTATTAGGAGATCGGCTATGCCATAGATATTTTCGGTAAAATGATATGGCGGGACAATACTTACCGCAGGAAACAAGACTAATGCCACTGAAATTCCAAAGTTAGATGGGTTGAGAAAGTGGCGTTCGCCGCGGGCATGCGGTGCCCGAAACAGGGTTTTAGAGCCAATTGCCACAGCTGAAGCAAAAACAATTGGCCAAATCCGCTGGTTGGCATAGACAAGCATACTAATTGCAAGCCCAGTAATATGCGCAGATAGCAGAAAATCGACTATACAACGCCAACCACCGCCATAACGAACAGGCCGTGATTCATCACGGGCAGCCAACCACTCAAGCAATAGTTCCATTCCATAGGTCGTGGCTAGTGCGGCCACAACATATGACCATGGCTGTTCAAAACCAAAGACAGTCCGGCCTAAAATGTTCAAAACGGTAATGGCAATCGCAAAGCGACGGAGTGCCATCACCCGCACATCTGGTTTTGGATCGATCATACTCACACACACCTATCTAACGAGCCTCTATTGTACGCAGGTTAGCGCTACCCTTGCTGATTCTGAGGCTTGGTAATCAGCAACGCTGCAAGAGCATCAATTCGTCGAGCCGAGCAATATCGTATAATTTCCAGGTTTGAGTAATTGGCGCGTTTTTACAATCTCCCCATCCCTTGTTCGCCAGGTAATTTCGACATTAATCTGACTATCACCCTTCAGCTCACCTAAACCGAAATGCAGATCATAGCTGCGTTTGCCGGAGTGTCCATTACCACCATCAACTTGGGCAACCAAGGTACGACCATCGGGAAGGGTGATCGTGGCGCTTGCGCCAATTGCCGCCAAACTTGGGGTCGGATCGCTCTGATACCCTGATAACACGGCCAAAGGCTGATTAACGTCGAGCGGTAGGCGTAGGCGAAGGCCCAACGCTTTGGTGTTAATCGGGCTTGTATTGTGATAGAACCACGATGATTCCCATTGATTGGCTAAGGCAAAATCTAAGCGTCCATCACCATCAACATCGGCAGTAGCAATGCCACGGGTTACATGAGGAGTATCCAAATTAAGCTCGGCGGCAAGATTGTGATAGCGGCCAGTGGCATCACGAACAAAAAAAGGATTAATTTGATGCCCAGCAATATCATCGCCAGCTTGAAAGCTGGGCCAACTAGCAGGATCAGCCAATAAGGCATCATTACCAGTTGCTAATTCTTGGAGTTCAGGCCAATTATTAACCGTTCCTTTAACAAATCCGGTTGCCTGCACTATCTCAAGACTGGTATCGTTATTAAAATCCGCCACCCGAATATCCCATCCCCAGCCGCTGCGAGCTAAACCCAAAGCCTCGCTATGATCGCGGTAAGGGGCAAGGCCTTGGGTAAAACCTGTTTGATCTCCAGTGCTGAGAAAGGCAAAGTTACTCTCATGCAATCCATAATTGGTCGTAATGTTGCTGACAAGAATATCTGGAATAGCATCGCCGTTGAGATCGCTGAATTCAACACCCATGCCCTTGAACGAGTCATGGCCGACCCTTTTTGAGCTTGGGATATTAAACCCCGCTTGGCCTTCCAGTAATGAAAACTTTAGCTTGCCAGGCGTTGATTGATTAAGCAGTAACCGATCAGGGCCGAAATCGTTAGCAATATAGAGTTCTGGTAACAGGTCGCCGTTGAGGTCAGCAGCACCGAGTGCAAATGTCCAGCCATGATTAAGTTCGCGTTCGAGCACCTGCTCAACCGGCATAAACTGCACCCCAAATGGTTGATCAGGACGAGCAGTCCAGCGCAAGAAGTGTTTGTTTCCTCCGTTGAACGCTCGCGACATTGAGGCCTGCATCGACTCAGCCTTGCTCGAGTTTTCATCTAAGATCTGCGCTCCATCGGGAAAATAATTTCCTAGAATTAAATCTTGATGGCCATCGCCATCGAAATCGGCAAGTAACCCTGCACTGGTATACCAACGTTCGGACTGGCTCATGAGTTCTTCGACAACGAATCGCTCAGCGGTAAGCGAACCATCGGTTGGTTGTTGGAAAAACAGCAGTGGTGTGCGTCCCCAGTAATAAACCAAGAGATCAAGCACACCATCTTCGTTGAAATCACCCGGTAAACATCCCATTGGGGCCATCGTGGTTGGGTTATAGGGCCGTGGGCTGGGATTAAGCGCAAATGGCAGGTAGCGCAAATTGGCCTGAGATACGGGAGTAACAATCACTTGATCAATGCGTGGGTCAACATAGCAAATATCATTGGATAACCCATCAGCATCAAGATCGTTGATGGCGATTGCCGCTCCAACCGATGAGATCCAAGCGCTAATATGGGCCAGGCTCGGATTGACCGTCCGAATAGTCGATTGGGGATAACCACTTAATGTTGGCAGGATTGCGGGGGTAAATTGAAACGATTTGGCTAATTCGCTGCGTTCTGCTGCCGATAACTGTGGTTCTCGGGCTAAGCCAAAGCAGATCAATAGGATAAGGCTAACGATCAAACGTCCGTGATATTTTTGCCACAAGCTCCTAATCATACGCACAGCACCTCCTATAAGGAAACTTTTAGATACGCAAACAGTCAAGATCTAAATCACCTTGAGATGAATCGAGATCTAAACAATGACTGATCGGACTAGCGGTTTCGACACCGAAACTGCCAGTCTTAGCGGCTATGGCTATCGTGAATCACACGTTGGATGCAACGAATTAAAAATTACCCTGATAGATGGAGCGGTATTGGGTGGTAACAGTGGGTAGCGAGGAGATCGAGATGTTATATGCCCAAAGCCAAGTTGTTGTTACCACAGTAGATTGTGTTCTTGATGGCGGAAATGTTCCAGCAATGGGTAAAAGGGTTGTGGATGGTATGTGAGGATTGTGGTTGAGTTAGGGTTTTGCTGGTTCATTTAAGCCATTATGCGCCTAAGTTGCTGTTAAAAATTATCCTCCTTGCTCTATTATGTTGCGAAATAATCCTGTACAAGGATCTTCAAGCCGAAGCTTAACATATTCGTAGCATAAGAACAACTAGGGATTGTACTTTAGATCGTTCGAGATTTGGTGGTGTTGTGGTGTCTCAATTAATCGTGCTGATCCGCGTTGCGGCGGCAATGGATGTACCTCTACCCAATAACCTGCATCATCAGCCTGCTGTCGCAATCAATGCCAGTGGGCTTTTTTGATCTGTCTAGATAGTTGATCAATCCTAGGCAATTATGGTACTCTAGCGCCATTCCAAACATTCTCATCCATCACTCAAGCCACAAGTATCGTCAATATCCTATAACCAAGCCTTGAGAATATCATTGCATCACAACGATTTAGCCCTTGGTAATACGCTATTGTTGTGCTCGCTAGTCGCAATACTCATCACCGGAATATAGCACAATAGTCCTATGACAGTATAGGCCTTATCTGACAGATTGTAGCTAAACACTCCCCCTTATAGCCATATCATCAACAACAGGGTAGACAATCTCAGTACAAGGAAGGCAGGCTCTATGTTGCTTAACCGTGTCTTGACGTACCCACTGCGTCTCTCTCCCCTCGAAGCGACATTTGCGCGGCGCGGGTTTCCCATCGGCGATCGGCAAAATCAAGCACGGCTTGAAACAATCGGCAAAACATTTTTACATGGCTATCACGCTGCACTCGATAACCAAGGCTTAGGTCAACTCAAACGGCAACTTGAGCAGATCGACCCCCAATTACAAGGTTTTGGCTTCGAAGGTACAGGTATGGGCTTGGCAATCCTTGATCAAATTACACCATGGAAAGGCCAACGCGTCCAAGCGTTTTTAGCCAACGAAGGCCAGCATCAACGCTATGTTATTCATGTTGGGGTTGGTTGGGCCGTTGCACGGATGCGCTGGACACTGCCAAAGGTGGTGCAAGCGCTTGACCCGATCTTGCGTTGGTTGGTACTCGATGGCTATGGCTTTCATCAAGGCTATTTCGCTTGGCACGAATCGTTCATCCAGCAGCACTACCCCCAAAAATTCGATGCCAAACAACTGGCGATTTTTGACCAAGGGCTGGGCCGTAGTTTGTGGTTTGTCACCAGCTCCAACCCACGCATGATTGCCAATGTGATCAGCCGTTTTGCCCAAGAGCGCCAGATTAACCTCTGGGCCGGAGTTGGCTTAGCTTGTACCTACGCTGGCAGCAACAACCCCGAAGCCTTGCATGCCATCGCCGAATTGGGTGCAACCTATAGCACCGCGATTACTCAGGGGGTAAGTTTTGCCGCCAAAACACGTCTTCATGCTGGGTACGTCCCTGAGCATAGCGAGTTGGCCTGCCAGATTTTATGCCAGCAAAGCGTGGCTGAAGCGGCGGCTATTACTGATCAACAACTTCTCAGGGTCAATCAAAATGGATCAATTGACTCATACCACCATTGGCAAGAGTTGATTCGGGCTTGTTACTTGAAGAAAGAGGCCATCGCCGTATGAAACAGACCTTGTTGAAATACCAAACCCAGTTGCTGGCGGTCGCGGTGCTAGTTGGCACGTTTATCGTGGCCCAACCACCAACGCTTTCACAGGCTGAGCAAGCCGATTTGAGCCAAAGTTTTGGCTTTGCGCAGCAGCCCCTTGCCGCATTGGCGGGCCATACCCAGCGCTTCATCCGCCCAGTTAATCCAAGTTTGGCCCATATCGATGCTTGGATCTCGTCGGTTGGGGCGGCGATTGCCCTCAACGATCTCGATAACGATGGCTTATCCAACGATATTTGTTACGTCGATACCCGAATTGATCAAGTGGTAGTACAACCAGCCCAAACCAGCAACGCGCGTTATCCAGCTTTTGCGCTTGATCCAAACAGCCTTAAATACGATGCCAGCACAATGGCTCCGATGGGTTGTTTGCCCAGCGATATCAACGAAGATGGCATGCTCGATTTGATTGTGTATTACTGGGGGCGCACGCCAATTATCTTTGTCCAACAATATCAGGGAGCAAATGTCGATCTCAGCAGCCAAAGCTATGTCGCCCAAGAGCTTGTAACCACAGGCGAGCGCTGGTTTACCAACACTGGCTTGGTCAGCGATTTCGACGGCGATGGCCATCAGGATTTGCTGTTTGCCAATTATTTTCCTGATGGTGCGGCGATTCTCGATGCCAAATCCAGCCGCAAGCAAACCATGCAAGCCTCGATGTCACGTGCATTCAACGGCGGCGATAAGCACTTTTTCCTTTGGCAGCAAACCAGCACCGAACAAGCGCCATTTGTGGCTGTGCCCGATGTGCTGAGCGGCGAGTTGAACCACGGCTGGACGTTAGCACTAGGAACCTACGATTTCAACAATGATCTGTTGCCAGAACTCTACATTGGCAACGACTTCGGCCCCGATCGTTTTTTAATCAACCGCTCAACGCCTGGCACGATCAAATTAGAACTGGCTGAGGGCAGCGGGGGCTTCACGATTCCCACATCCAAAGTGATTGGACACGATTCGTTCAAGGGCATGGGCGTTGATTTCAGCGATATTAATAGCGATCAGCACCCCGATATTTTTGTGAGTAACATCACCACACCGTTTGGTTTGCACGAAAGCAATTTTGCCTATGTCAGCGATCCCAGCGCCAAACTCGATCAAAGTGAATTGCCCAATTACACCGACCAAAGCGAGCAACTAGGCTTTGGGCGCAGTGGCTGGGCTTGGGATATTAAGCTAGCCGATTTCAATAACGACCAGCGCGACGAAATTTTGCAAGCAACCGGCTTTGTCAAAGGCACAATCAATCGTTGGCCCGAACTGCAAGAATTGGCAACAGGCAACGATCAATTGCTCGCCGACCCCGCCAGTTGGCCGCGCTTCAGTGCTGGCGATGATATCGCGGGCCATCAAATTAACCCATTTTTTAGCCAAGCCGCCGATGGCCGCTACTACGACCTTGCCAAAACCCTAGGCTTTGCGCCAACCGTCAGCCGTGGCATTGCAGTTGGCGATGTTGATGGCGATGGTAAGCTTGATTTTGCCTCAGCCAACCAATGGGAAGATTCGATCTTCTACCATAACACCAGCCAAAGCAGCAATCAAGCGCTTGGTTTACGCCTGCGGATCGCCAGCGATGGCAAGGCCAGCAATATTACAGGCTTTCAACCAACCAGCGCGGCGATTCCGGCAATTGGAGCGCATGTCACGGTCAAATTGCCCGATGGTCGCACGGTTAGCAGCCAAGTTGATGGCGGCAATGGACATTCAGGCAAACGCAGCTACGATTTGCACTTTGGCTTAGGGGCACTTGATCCACAAACCCAACTTGAAGTAACGGTGCGCTGGCGTGGCCGCGATGGCAGTGTTCAAACCAGCGTCGTCCAACTCACACCAGGCAACCATACCTTGATACTTGGCCAATAATTGCGCAAGGAGTTTTTGTATGCAAACTGCCGTTCCTGATATTCGAATTATGGCCTTGCGCCGTTTTGCCATCGCCATCAGCTTGCTGAATATTCTTGGTCGCACGATTTTTGGCTTTGAGCAGCCATGGTCGTATGTATTGGCGGCCTTAGCAACCACCTATAGCCTTGAAATTGTGTTTGAAGTGATGCTGGCTCGCCAGCAAAAGCAGCAGCCCAATTTCATGGGTGGTTTTGGCAAATTGGTTGATTTTCTGTTGCCAGCCCACATTTCGGGCTTGGCAATTAGTATGTTGCTGTATTCGAATCAGCGGGTTACTCCAATTATTTTTGCTGCTGCCGTGGCAATTTGCTCCAAAATTTTGTTGCGTGCGCCGCTAGGTAAGGGCTATCGCCACTTTCTCAACCCATCAAATTTTGGCATTACCGTGACCTTGCTGCTATTTACGTCGGTGGCGAGCGCTCCGGCTTACCACTTTACCGAAAATCTGTATGGCGTAGCCGATTTGTTGCTGCCTTTGGTGATTATCATCAGCGGCTCGTTTTTGAACATCAATTTCACCAAACGCCTACCATTAATTATCGGCTGGGTTGGCGGGTTTGTCTTGCAAGGGCTATTTGCCATGTTCGTGACTGGACATAGTTTGAATGCCTCGCTCTTGCCGATGAGCAGTTTAGCCTTTGCCCTCTTTACCTTCTATATGATCACCGATCCAGGTACAACGCCCAGCCGTGGTTGGATGCAATTCGCCTTTGGCGCGAGCGTCGCAGCAGTGTATCGCCTATTGATCATTTTGCACATTCCCTACACGCTGTTTATTGCCCTGACCTTGGTGTGTATTGTGCGTGGAGCCTATTTGCACTACCACGCTTGGAACACCAAACGCCTGGCAGCAACCCAAAATCAACCCAACCTAGCCTCAGGAGCAGAAGCATGAGCCACGCTATTGCCATCGTCGGGGTGGCATGTCGCTACCCCGATGCCGATTCACCCAAGGCTCTTTGGGAAATGGCCCTTGCCAAACGCCGCGCTTTTCGGCGCATGCCCGACCAACGCCTGAACAATCTCGATTATATTTCGTCCGATCCGGCAGCTCTCGACAGCACCTACGTTGAATATGCCGCCGTTTTGCGTGATTATGAATTTGATCGGGTGCGTTTTCGCGTGCCTGGCCATAGCTTTCGCTCCGCCGATATGGCTCATTGGTTAGCGCTCGATGTTGCCGACCAAGCCTTGCGTGATGCAGGTTTTGCCGATGGTCAAGGCTTGCCACGTGAAAGCACCGGAGTGTACCTTGGCAATACATTAACTGGCGAGTTTTCACGTGCCAATACCTTGCGCTTGCGCTGGCCGTTTGTACGGCGGGTGGTCGCGGCAGGCTTGGCCGCAGAAGGCTGGTCGAGCGAGCAACGTGGCCAATTTTTGCAGCAACTCGAACAAAACTACAAAGCACCATTCCCGATTGTCGATGCTGAAACCTTGGCGGGCGGTTTATCCAACACGATTGCAGGCCGAATTTGCAACCATTTTGATCTGATGGGCGGCGGCTATAGCGTTGATGGCGCATGTTCATCATCATTATTAGCCATAACCACCGCCTGCACTGCGCTCGCCAGTGGCGAAGTTGATGTAGCCTTGGCTGGCGGGGTCGATCTCAGCCTTGATCCATTTGAGTTGGTTGGGTTTGCCCGCGCCGGAGCCTTGGCAACCGATTTAATGCGCATTTACGATCAACGCTCAGCTGGATTTTGGCCAGGCGAGGGCTGTGGCTTTGTCACCTTGATGCGAGCCGAAGATGCCTACGCCGAGCAACGCCCGATCTACGCCGTGATTCGCGGCTGGGGCATTTCGTCGGATGGCAGCGGCGGGATCACTCGGCCCGAAGTTGCTGGCCAAGTGCTAATGCTCAAACGTGCTTATCGGCGCACTGGCTTCAATATTGACCAAGTGGGCTATTTTGAGGGCCATGGCACGGGCACGGCAGTTGGCGATGCAACTGAATTGCAAGCGATCGCCAAAGCCCGCCTTGACGTGCAAAATCCTAATTTACCAATCGCCGCCGTTGGTTCGATCAAAGCCAATATTGGTCATACCAAAGCAGCAGCGGGCATTGCAGGTTTCATCAAAGCCACGCTGGCAGTGCATAGCGCAATTTTGCCGCCAACCACTGGCTGCGAACAACCACACAGTGCCTTGGAAACCTTGCGTGTACTTGCTACGCCCGAAGCATGGCCTGAACAAACCCCGCGTCGTGCAGGTGTGAGCAGCATGGGCTTTGGCGGCATCAACGCCCATATCGTACTCGAACAAGCTGAGCAAGCCAAACCAGCGTACAATTGGCAGCCGTTTATTGGTCAAAACCACAGCCAAGATCTCGAATTAATTGTGGTTGCCAAAGCTGATCGTCAAGCCTTGCTGACTGAATTGCAGCAATTGCGCCAACGCGCCGAGCAACTTTCCTACGCCGAACTCGGCGATTTGGCGAGCCACTATGCCCAAACCAACTCCACAGGTTTGGCCCGCGCCGCCGTGATTGCCAACAATCCACGCCAACTGGCAGCCAAACTTGATCTGTTGATCGCTCAGCTTGAAGCGGGAGTCAATCAACAGCTTGATTTCAAACAACAGATTTTTATTGGAATTGGCAAAAAACAACCAACGCTGGGCTTGCTTTTTCCAGGCCAAGGTGCGCCCCAAGCCAACCCCAAAAGCGCCGTATTTCAGCGCTTTGCCGAGTTGAATCGATTTTTGAGCCAAGCCCAACTCAGCCAAGCCGAGCAAATTAACACCGCCAACGCCCAACCCAATATTGTGCGGGCAAGCTTGGCTGGTTTGCATCTGCTCAAGCAGTTTAAGCTCCACGCCAGCGCTGCTGTTGGCCATAGTTTGGGCGAATTAAGCGCCTTGCACTGGGCCGGAGCCTACGACCAAGCCAGCTTAATCGAGTTGGCGCAAGCACGAGGCCACGCTATGGCTAATTATGGTCAAGCTAATGGCGGCATGGCCAGCATCGGCGCAGATCCAAGCACGATCAAAAGCCTGATCAACGGCGATCAGGCGGTAATTGCTGGCTATAACGGGCCACAACAAACCGTAATTGCAGGCAGCCGCGAGGCCATGAACACCCTCGTTGAACGGGCGCAGCAGCAAGGTTTAGCCGCCACCAACTTGGCAGTTTCCCATGCCTTTCATTCACCCATGATGCAGCCAGCGATTCCAGTACTCCAAGCGCATGTCGCAAACCTCAGCGCTCAGCCATTGCAAAGTACCGTCTATTCCACCATCACTGGCACAAAACTCAGTGCTCAGGTTGAGCTTGGCAGCTTGCTCAGCCAACAATTGACTGATCCGGTGCGCTTTGTTGAGGCGATTGATGGGCTAAGCGAGTGCGATTTGCTGATCGAAGTTGGCCCAGGCACGATTTTGAGCCGCCTGGCTAGCGAATGCATCGGCGTGCCCGCAGTTTCCTTGGAGGTTGAAAGCAATTCGCTAGCTGGCTTATTCAAGAGCCTTGCGGCAGCCTTTGTGCTGGGCAGCCCGTTGGATTTGAGCTATCTAGCCCAAACCCGTTTCAGCCGCCCATTTGATCTGCGCCATGAACCAAGCTTTTTGACCAACCCTTGCGAAACGGCTCCAGCCCAACTTGATGATCATCAGCCAAGTTTGAGCCTCACCATCAGCCCTAGCGCCCAGCTTGCCAGCCCAACCACCAGCAATGCGACTGATCCCTTGCAAATTGTACGCGAGTTGGTGGCTGCTCGCAGCGAGTTACCACTAGCCTCGATCAACGACAGCGACCATGTGCTTGGCGATTTGCACCTTAATTCGTTGACTGTTGGCCAGATTGTTAGCGAGGCAGCCCGCCTTTTGGGCTTACAACCGCCGTTGGCTCCAACCAGCTATGCCAATGCCACAGTTGGCCAATTGGCCCAAGCCATCAGCGAATTGCAAAACAGTGCCAATACACCCAGCGTTACCCCAGGCTACCCAGGCATTGCGCCGTGGGTTGAAAGTTTCGTGATCACGTTAGTTGAGCAACCAGTGCCCGCGCCCAAAATTAGCCGCTTGGCTAGCCAATGGCAATTGTTCCACGAGCCAAATTATGCTTTAGCGCATGCGCTGAGCAGTGCCTTTCAACAGCAAGTTGGCCAAGGCGTGGTAGTTTGCGTTGGCGAAACCGTTGATGCGGCGACGATTGAGCGCTTGCTTGAGGCCGCCCGATTTGCCTTGAGCCAAAGCAACCCCCAGCATTTTGTATTGGTGCAGCATGGCGAGGGCTTGGCGGGTTTTGCTCGCACCTTGGCCTTGGAAAATCCACAATTAGCGGTCGCAGCGGTGCATGTGCCAATCGATGCCCCCCAGGCTTGCGATTGGATCGTGGCCGAAGCGCTGGCCAGCACTGGCTATCTCGAAGCTCACTATGAGCACAACGGGCGGCGCACTAGCCCAATCTTGCAATTACTGCACCTTGGCGAGGATAGCGAATTACCGCTCGGCCCCGATGACGTGATTTTGGCGACAGGTGGTGGCAAGGGCATCACCGCCGAAAGTGTTTATGCAATCGCCAAAGCTAGCGGAGCCAAGTTGGCTTTGTTGGGGCGTTCGCAGCCCAGCAACGACCAAGAATTAGCCCAAAACTTGGAGCGCATGCAAGCCGCAGGCATCACGGTTGGTTATTGGGCGGTCGATGTGGGCGATGCAGCCAGCGTACAGCAGGCAATGAATACCATTCAAGCTCAATTAGGCATCGTGACGATGGTCCTGCATGGCGCTGCCCGCAACGTGCCCAGTTTGATTCGTAACCTTGATCGCGCTAGTTTCGAGGCAACGTTAACGCCCAAAGTCCAAGGTCTAAACAACGTTTTAGCGGCGCTGGATCAGCAACAATTGCGCTTTGTGGTCGGCTTCGGCTCGATCATCGGGCGCATGGGCTTGGCTGGCGATGCTGATTATGCCGTGGCCAACGAGCAAATGCGCCGAATCATTGAGCAAGGCCAACACGATTATCCCAATTGTCGTTGGCTCAGCATCGAATGGTCGATTTGGTCGGATGTTGGCATGGGCGTGCGGCTTGGCGGAGTCGATCAATTGCTCCAAGCTGGCATCAGCCCAATTCCACCCGATACTGGGATCAATTTGTTGTTGCGTTTGCTGGCTAACCCAATCGCTAGCAGCCATGTGGTCGTCACTGGACGCTATGGCGAATTGCCAACCTTGCAAACGATTCAGCCCGAGCTGCCATTCCTGCGCTTCCTTGAGCGCCAATGTTTGTATTATCCGCAGATTGAATTGATTGTTGAAGCCCAACTCTCATCAGCCAACGATCCATATGTGGTTGATCATAGCTATCACGGCGAACAACTCTTCCCAACGGTGATTGGTCTTGAAGCCATGGCCCAAGTTGCCATGGCCTTAACTGGCTCACAGCAGATTCCAACATTTGAGCAGGTTGCGCTCCAACGGCCAATTGTTGTGCCTGCTAACGAGCTGCTGACAATTCGGATTTGTAGTTTACAAGTTGCCAAGGGCGTGGTCAAATTGGCGATTCGCAGCCAAGAAACCTTGTTCCAAGTCGATCACTTTAGCGCGATTGCGCGATTCGATCAGCCTGCCAACTTCGGTGCTGCACCTAACCAAATTGACTGGCCAGTACTCACGCTTGACCCTGTTGCTGATATTTATGAGCCATTGCTGTTCCATCAAGGCCGCTTCCAACGCTTGCAAAACTATCGCTATCTGACGGCGCGGCACTGCATTGCCAACTTGGCGACGCGCAACGAGCCATGGTTTGGGCGCTATCTGCCCCAACGCAGCGTTTTAGGCGATGCTGGCATGCGCGATGCCTTGATTCATGCCTTGCAAGTGTGTGTGCCTTATGCCCAAGTCTTGCCAGTCGCGGTCGAACGGATTAGCTGCCAAAGCCCCAGCCAGCCTAGCGATTGGACGATTTATGCCCAAGAACGCGCTTGGGATGGCAACATGTTCACCTACGATGTGATTGCTGTCGATCAACAGGGCAATGTCGTAGAAGAATGGCAGGGCTTGCGTTTGCAGCTCGTCGAGGGCAGCGGCTACAAAGACGCATGGCCCGCCAGCTTGCTTGGCGCATATCTGGAGCGTCAAGTGCGCCAAGTCTTGCCGCATACCAGTTTGACCATTGCCGTCGAAACAGATCCCGCACTCGAACGCCAACAACGCAGCGATTTGGCACTGCAACGGGCCATCGGCCAACGTCAGCCAATTCAACGGCGCAGCGATGGCAAACCTGAGGTAGCAGATTATGTGGTTTCGGCCAGCCATTATGGCCAATTGACGCTGGCGGTTGCCGCCAAAGAACCGATTAGCTGTGATCTTGAGCCGATTAGCCCACGCAGCGTTGAGCAATGGCTTGATCTGCTTGGCGCTGAGCGCATGCAACTGGCCAAGCTCATTCAACAGCAAACTGGCTGGACGCTTGACCAAGCGGCAACCCAGATTTGGACAGCCTTGGAATGTTTGAGCAAAGTTGGCGCAGCTTTTGATAGCCCATTGCGTTTGGAACCACAAGCCGCAAATAATTGGTTGGTATTGCAGACTGGTCAGTATCGAATTGTATCGCAGCAACTCAATGTGCGCGATACCGAGCTGCCAGTCGTGGTTAGTCTGTTGGTAGGAGCCTAAGCCATGCACGAGGCCTATGAATACCGGCATATCGTTGGATTTGAAGAAACCAATTTGGTTGGTAATGTTTATTACGCCAACTATGTGTTATGGCAAGGGCGTTGTCGCGAAATGTTTCTGCGCGATCATACGCCTGAACTTGTACAAGCCCTTGCCCATGATTTAGCCCTAGTTACGACTTCGGTCAGTTGCGAATATCACTCTGAGCTGTTTGCCTTTGATGATGTGGTGATCGAAATGCGACTCAAGGAGCTACTGCAAAATCGTGCCTTGATGAGCTTTCGTTATTTTCGCCAAAACGCTGATAGCCGCACGCTGGTGGCGCAAGGTGAACAGGGCATTGCCTGTATGCGACGGGCAGGCAATGAACTCCAGCCTGAGCCATTTCCAGCAGCCTTACGCGCGGCACTGCAACGATATTATCAATAAAAGGAGGAAGATCGCATGCATCAACCAACAACCATGACCAGCAATCGCGGGAATTTCAGTTTCAGCCGCCTGATGGAATTGCTCAACGGACGTTGGCATAAACGCGCTAGCTACGCTTTTTTGGTGATTGTGGCCGCTCACTGGGCCGAACATCTCAGCCAAGCCTTCCAAGTCTATTCGCTGAATTGGAAGCTTTCCGAAGCCAATGGCGTACTTGGAATGTTCTTTCCATGGCTAATTAGCTCGGAATGGCTGCATTACAGCTATGCGATTGTGATGCTGGTGGGCTTGATTGTGCTGCGGCCAGCCTTCCAAGGGCGCTCACGCATTTGGTGGAATATCGCCTTAGGATTGCAAGTTTGGCATCACTTTGAACATTTCCTATTGCTGTTGCAGGCCTTGCTAGGCACAACCTTCTTTGGCTCACCAACCCGCACCAGCATTTTGCAACTGTTCTATGCCCGCATGGAGCTACACCTGTTCTACAACATCGTGGTGTTTTTGCCGATGATGGTCGCCATGTTCTACCATGTGTTGCCACCAATTGGCGAAAAAACTACCCCAACCTGTAGCTGTGCTTGGCATCAAAAGCCAGCGGTTTAAGCAGCAGGCCAGCCCACCAAAACCACATGGTGGGCTGGACCAAACCGAATAACAGGACCAATGTATCAGCTAATTTTAATTGACGCTGCTTGGGGGGCATGCTACCATACGGCTGGCAAACGATGTAGATGAGAGTTTTGGAATTAACTATGCAGCGTTCTTTGATCCTTGGCTTATTAATAATGATGCTTGGCGGCGCAACGCTGCCCTTCGTGGTGCACGCCAGCCCGCAACAACCGCAACCCAGCCAACAGCCCACGCATGGGCTATCATCGCTTGATGGTGGGGTGCAAGGCTTTTTGCAACGCCAAAACAGCAGCCTTGCCAAGCTTGATATCGATGGTCAGCCAGCCAGCCAGATCATCGAGGGCATGGCGGCCTATTACAATATCGAGGCGCGAATTGTATTGGCCTTGTTGGAAACCACCTCGCAACTGATTAGCAACCCAACCTTGCCAACCACCGCCACCGAACAGCCATTTTTAGCTGGCCCCAAAGGCTTTTTGAGCCAAATCGATTGGGCCGCGAAGGAGATTCGGGTTGGGCTTGGCCCCTATGATAGTGCGTTGGTACTGAATTTCAGCGATGGCACGCAACAAAAACTCAATCCCAATGATGATCCGCATGCGCTGACGGTTAAGCGTTTTTTAGCGTTCGAGCGCGATCAAGCGACATGGCAGCAATTAGTCGCCCGCTATAGCAAGGTTTACCACGATCTATTTCAAAACGAGCCAGTTGTCGCTCCCAGCACGCCGCCAGTTAGCACAGGCTTTTTGAGCATTCCATGGGAGCAGGGTGCTCGTATGGTGCATTCATCACATTTTGATCATACCTATCCCATGGTCGATAGCGGCGGCGATGGCAACGACGTGATGATCAATTATCAAGGCAAAAGTGGGCTTTCCTACAATAGCCACGATGGCCATGATTATTATTTTCCTGATTTGCCCTATGGTACGCCGATTGTAGCCGCCGCGCCTGGCTGGGCCTATGCTCGCACAACCCGCGGCTTGGGCGTGCTGATTCAACATGCTGGCGAGGCCGCTGGCTATGAAACGGTCTATTGGCATCTTGATGATTTTGCCCCAAGCTTCAAGGGCTTTATCGATGCCGCTAAACCACGTTGGGTCGAGCGCGGCGAATTGCTCGGCTGGAGTGGGGCAACCGGTTTTACCACGGGCGCTCCTCACTTGCATTTCGAAGTTCGACACAATGGCAATCAAGTTGATCCCTATGGTTGGTATGGCCCTGGCGCTGATCCATGCACCAATTATGTCAAATGCGAAGCCAGTGTTTGGCTTTGGAATGATAGCGTGCCTTGGAGCCGACCTGATGGCCCAGCCCCGACCGATACCACGCCACCCAGCGCCTTGTTGACGATTAATCCAGCTGAAGATTTGGCCTTGGTCGCTCATTTCGAAAACAACCCCTTACCAGCGGTTGGCCCAATGGCCGCTAGCGATCAACTTAGCTATAGCAGTGGTAAGTTTGGTCAGGCAGTCAAGGTGGGCGATGGCGCATTGACCTATCCAGCTAGCCCAACGCTTACCCTCAATCAAGGTACGTTGGCATTATGGGTGAATGTACCCAAAACATGGCCTAGCTCACGTACAGGCCGCCATTATTTGCTGGCCGCCTCGCAAAACCCAGTTGATCCCGATAAAATCTATCGCAACACCTTGGCGCTACGCCACGAACAAACTGAGCAAGCGATCTGGACATTTTGGACGGTCGATCAAGCAGGTCAAGAGCATAGTTTGAGCGTGCCCGATACACTCAACGCAGGTTGGCATCACTTCGCAATTAGTTGGGATCAAACGACTGGCAATAAGCGTTTGTTGATCAATGGGATGTTGGTCAATGAGGCGAGCAAAGTCAGCTTGCCCAGCGAAGTTGGCGAAGATTTAAATGTAGGCCGCTGGACAATTGGCGCTGGCATCAGCAATGTGGCAATTGACGAATTGCTGAGCTACAAACGCCAATTAGCTGCTGATGAAATTTATCGGCTGGCCACCAGCGAACAAGCCCTCGCGGCCAGCAGCACCAGCACCGATCAACACGATCTACTGATCTTAACTCCAGCGCTCGATAATGGTGGTGGCGTAATCAAAGCTCAGCTTGGCATCAACGGCATTTACGCTGCACCGATGACCTATTATCGCGCCTATCGCTGGACGTTACCTAACGTTGAAGGTAGCTACACCATCAGCGTGCGGCTAACTGATCGCATGGGCAATACCACCACGCTCAGCCAAACAATCAGCATCGATCATCCGCCCCAAGCCAGCGTCAATATTCGCGATATTAATGATTTGGGTGCAACCTTGGTGCTTTCGGCAACCGATGCTAATCAACCGTTGGCAATGGCCTTGAGTGCCTACCCCAGCCCTAGCTTCAAGCAATGGGAGCAGTTCAGCATCGAACGTCAATGGCAGTGGAATCCAATCACCGCGCGGCGGGTCTACGTTTGGTTCCGCGATGCCAACGGCAACGAGCGCGGCCCGATTGTGGCTGGCCCAGACCTCTTCCGCGCCTATCTGCCCCGAATTGAACGCTAACACCGTTTTGATCCACGAAGAACACGAAGGGATTCAGGGATCAGAGGTCAGAAAGATGATATTTTCAAGCTGGCCCCTGACCTCTGATCCCTGAATCCTGACCCCTCAAATCCCTCTGCGTCAGCTTGCCATAGCCATCAGACATAATAAGAGCCTGCATAGATGCTATAGAATGCAATCAAGGTAATCAAAACCCGAAACCATGTAAGGGTTACATTTAGCCAATTGCTTGCCAAAGCTGGATAAAGATAGCTTTGAAAAGCAACTACGCTACAACTAACCACACTACTTGCTAGAACATAGCCAAAACGCACATTATACGCACCCAATTCATCAAAATCGAGTTCCCAAATAATCATGCCAACCCGAAGTGGGCTGCCTATCAAGGCTTTATGCGCAAGATAACCACCAATCAAGCTTGCTACGGTCAAACTAAACAGGAGTGCATGCTTTTGGGGCCGATGCAGGAGCAAGTAGCCAAGATAGATGAATAGTCCAGCAAAAAAGAGTTGGTGCAAAAGATCATAACGCCCACTAATAGAAATTTGGCGATTGGAAACGGCGTAAAGCCACTCATTTGTTGATTTTTTGCCACGCCACAATGGCCCACTCAGCCAGATCAATGCAAAGCTCGCGGGCAAATACCAGCCGAGAATGAAACGTTGCCACCACGACAGTGTGCTTGGGGTATCGGCAGCAGGCGCGAGATACATGGTAATCCTCCTACTCTATGAATCGCCCTCAGTCTAGCAGGTGGTGGGTGGCTAGTGTTGCAAAAAAGTAGCAAGTTTGGAGCAGGTTAAGTACAAATTATGCTTATTAAAAAGCCAAACCTCGTCAAAGCTGCTTGCATTGACGAGGTTTGGGGTGAAGTATATGGAGTTTAGGCCAGCTAAACAATCTTAAAAGCCTTGGATAATCACGCCAAACATAAGCGTATAAAGGGTTATACCACAAACGGTACTCGCTATCCATCCAAGGATAATACTCGGAATTTGTTTCCAACTAAAGCCTGTCACGGTTAAACGGACAGAGGTTAACACGCATCCAATTCCTATCCCTGCAAGGAGATGGCCTACCCGAATGCTATATTTATCAAGATCATTGATCGAGATAGCCCAGAATTGATAGTTTGCTCGGACAAGCATACACCCTTGATACACAATGTAGGTAATTCCAATCCCAATGAGTAACCCGACCATACCCTTTGACGACGGCTTGATGAACCGAAGATAGAGCAATGCATTGAATCCCATAAAAATCAAAAACACGATACGCAGCGGCGCAAAATCTTGAGTATGGAAACTTGGTAACTCAAAGAGCCGATTAAGGGCAACACTTCGGCTAGGAGTCATCCACAATGGGCCAGCCAACCATGGCAAGGCAATCAGTGCTGGAATAAACCACCCAAGAATTAGCCAATGCCAGCGTTGATGAGGTCGAAATGTCGCCTGCGGTGCGAGATACATGATGATCTTTCTCAATAAAACATAGAACTTATGGCTCCATACTTGATCATACATAGAGCCATCAAGGTTATCCATAATGCCCCATAGTCAAAAACCCAAAGGAAGATAGGACGACGGACAAACCATTGACTTAGCACAATTGGAATCATGAGGGCTAGTGCTACGATTCCCGTCAGGATTATGTGTTCGCTAAAAAGCCGATAGCGTTCAAGTTCGCCAAAGCTAACTGACCAGATTAATGGAGCAGATCCATTAATGATGATTATCTCAGCAATAAACCAGCTAATTCCAAGTAGTATGATGAATATCCCACCAAGCAGCCTTGAGCGTTCAAACAATCCACCACACCAACTAAGAATGCCAATCGCAAATGTCAGGATCAGGACATAGCGTAGCAGTGGAATATCAGCAAACCCCACACCATTTCGATTAAATGGCTGAATTGATTGATTAATGATTGACTGAAGCGGACTACCAATCACCCAGCGGGGCGATAAAAGCCAAATCAATGCAAGGCTTGCTGGCACATACCAATGCATGCAGCTTCGTAATAGCCAACCAAGCAAATTTTGATTCGTGAGTAAGTGATTGGTTCGTTTGATAGTTTGCGGTGCGAGATACATGGTAATACTCAATCCACTCAATGAATCGCCCTCAGTCTAGCAGGTGGTGGGTGGCTGGTGTTGCAAAAAAGCAGCAAGTTTGTGGCAGCTTACCTGCATTTTTAAGTTTTCCACCACGAAGAACTCGAAGGTCAATACGATGGTTCTTATACATCTATCGGCAATTCAGGCATTGGAACAATCTAAACTGGGCGTTCTTCGCGCTCTTCGCGGTTACATTTCAGGCCAACAACCGATCTCCGCTACCCATAGTGCTACAAGTTTAGCCTAATCATGGCGCTATGACTTATTCTAGTCATGTTATTAAGGAAATATTGACTTTTGCTGCGGGCTATGGCGTAATAGTTAGGAATATTAATTTATTCACTGGAATAAGTTTCAGCAAGGAGGCCAAGCGCAAAACCTAGGAATCTCAGCGGCGAGATTATCGAAGATTAGCCAGACTTGTAGTTACAGTTCATGGAGGAATTGTATGAAACCCTCACGGTTTATGTGGATTTTTGCGTTACTTGTTCTTTTTGGTAGTTCTCTTCCCTCAACCCAAGCTCAATCGCGCAAAGACGGCGCGGTTGAACAGGCTGACGATACCCTGCCCGTCAACGACCCCGAACGCGGCATGATCTACGATGGCTTGACTCCAGCGAAAACTGGTCCGTGTGCTGGCATGTATGAAGTTAAAGTTGGCGACCAAATCTTCTGTAGCCACGGCCCCGACCCAATCGCCAAAGGCAAATCGGTTAAAGACGAAACCTTGCCGCTCGAAAAGGCCGCAATCAACCCAATGATCGTCTGTAACGGCGATGGCCACGCTGGTAACCGCACCCAAGTGATGTATGTGCGGGCTTCCGACCGACCTGATCGTTTCAACCAATTTGTTGGTTCGATTCGCCAATGGTCATCGGATATGGATCGGATCTATCAAACTAGTGCCCAAGAAACTGGCGGCTTCCGCGCGGTCAACTTCGTCACCAACAATTGTGAAATTTACGTGATGAATGTGGTCGTGCCAGCCGATGGCGACGATTCAATCGACAAAACTGCCAATGCTTTGAAAGCCCTCGGCCACAATCGCGCCGACCGCAAATATTTGACCTTCGTCGATAACAACATTTTGTGTGGCGTAGCCTTCTACATGCTCGATGATCGCCCCGACCAAAATAACGCCAATAACTTCGGCCCTGGCTTTGCACGTATGGATAACGGCTGCTGGAACGGCGCAACCGCTGCTCACGAACATATGCACACGATGGGTGCAGTCCAACGCTCGGCTCCCAATAGCACCGCCTATGGTCACTGTATCGATGATGAAGATATTATGTGCTACGTTGACGGCCCAGGCACGCCACCAATGCAAAATCGCTGTGGTGCCAGCCAATATGGCCGCTTCGATTGTAACCACGACGATTATTTCCACACCAATCCGCCAGCAGGCAGCTACTTGGCAACCAAATGGAACTCGGCCAACAATAAGTTCTTGTTGAAGCAAGCACCTGGCGCAACCTACTATCGGGTGCGCAACCGAGCAACCAACAAGTGTATCGATGTTGCCGAGGGTGGCAACCCCGCTAATGGCACGGTCATTCTGCAATGGGATTGCCACAACGGCTACAATCAACAATGGCAATTGATTTCGACCGACAATGGTTTTGTGCGCTTCGTCTCACGCGCCACCGGCAAGGTAATGGATGTAAGTGCCGCCTCGACCAGCGATGGAGCCAAAATCCATCAATGGGAATGGGTCGGCGGTGCCAACCAACAATGGCGCATCAATAATCTTGGCAATGGCTATTCAACCATTACAGCTCGCCACAGTGGGTTAGCGGTTGATATTCCATGGTGCGATGCAGCCAGCGGCGTGCAATTGCAGCAAGTCAATCCAACCAACAACGATTGTCAATCATTTGTATTTGAGCCAATGCAATAAGTTCAGCGCTATCACTCCTTAGCACACATACCACAGCAGCAAGGCCACTGGAGTTTCCAGTGGCCTTGCTGTTTTTTAGAACATATCGCTCATCCATGGGCGTGGGCTAGCAAAAATTGCCGCCAACAGGCCTAATTGCTCAGCATCGGCCTGCAAACTGCCAGCCAAACGCAAATCGTGCGGCGCAAGGTAGCCACTATACAAGGCTGCCAGATCACGTACATGCAGCGAAACTGCGCCATTGCCGCCACGCTCTAATCTGCCAACCCCATCACGGAGTTGCAACACCCAACGGCCATGGTTCCAATCCAAGCGTGGGTCAATTAAATCGAGGGCAATTTCGCAATTCAGCCAGCGCGGGAAACCACGGCGTTGGATGGCAAGCGGCGCATTGATAATCCGCAGCATCCAATCTAAATGCCAGTTATATTCAATACCTTGTTCATGATAGCGAAACAGCAATGGGTCGATCGGCGCACCAGGCAAGACAATTTTGCTAACTAATGAGCGATGACCAGCCCAAAAATCCAGCAGTGCATCTAAGGCCGCGCCCGTGGTTGCCACCCAATCGATCACTTTTACATCTTCGAACTGACCAGCCTGCTCATAGACCACATAGCCCACCGCTTGGCCAGCTTGGTCGCTCAAAATGTAGCGCAAACGTTCAGCGCGAGGCGAAACCATCACCCGTTCCCACATCAATTGCGAGCGTTCGAGTACCCCAGCTTGGCTCGCCGCCCAAGGATCGTAAATCGCGGCAAACGGCGCATAATCAGTTTCGAGCACTTGCCGCAGTGTCACACCATGATCACGCTTGGGCTTGATCAAACTAGGGTTCAATTGATACAAGATGCGACTGCCAGCCCGCTCGTAGCCAAGCGTGCGATAAAATTGAGTTGTAGCTGGATAGAGCGTTGAAATCGCCACATCTTGCTCGTATTGCTCACGCAACATGGCTTCCATCATCAGGCCGCCAACTTTGCGCCCACGCCATTCGGGGCCAACCCCAACCACCGTAATCCCAGCGGTTGGCTGGGCTTTGCCACCAAACCACTGACCCATCGGCAAAATCCCCAAGCCTGCGGCGATTGTCCCATCAACTTTAAAGGCCCGATATAAGCCAACCCCACGCTTCTGCATCCACTCGACCAACGCTTCACGGGTCATATTGAAATGCAAAGCTTGGCCCAACAATGGCGCTAAAACTGGAATATCGTCCTCGACGGCGTTACCATACCAATAATTCACTCTAAGCCTCCTGTTGGAAAATGGCTTGGCCAAGCAACCAAACGCTTGGCCATCAGAATATCGGGCTTGCCCAAACCATTGGCATCGGGAATCATGCCAACGATGCTAAATCCACAGTGTTGGTAAAATTCAAAGGGGTGGCGGCGGCGATTCTGAATTGTGGCGAGGTGTTGCAGCGGGTTGGGGAAAACATCGATGCCGCTGGCTGAGGTCAAAAAGGCTTCATCATCAGTGCCCAACATCAAGGTCAGGCCACCACGGGCACTACATTCAGCCTCTAAGGCTTGAACCAAAGCGCGACCAATGCCATGGCCTTGGTAATCGGGGTGAACTGCCAAGGGGTGCAATTCCCAGACATTGCCATCGTAATTTGGTTGGCCGCCAATCCAACCAACCACTTGACCCTCGATCAGTGCCATAAAACCAACTCGTTCGGGCAATAGCGCCTCTTGCATTTCTTCACGCGCATCGTCAAGAGTCGGCCAAGCTTCGGGCCAATGCTCAGCAAAGGCTAGCACCAACAGCTCAGCGGCTTGGTCGAGCAAGCGCTCATCAGCAACTAAAGCACGAATTTCCATGACACACTCCTTTGGCAAATCACAGTTGCACTCATCGATTAATCAGCCATGGCATTCGCCACAATGCAGCAATATTAACAACAATGTCCATCACAAGGATCAGGCCTTGGAAGGAATAACAGCATGCAACGCGGCGTGTTATGATTGAGCTTGCATACATTTCAAGGAGGATTTCCATGCGCCGTTTCGCCACAGTCTTTGCGCTGTGTAGCATTTTAAGCTTTACTTTGCCCTCAATTGCTGCCGCTTGTGGAGCGTTGATTCCCGCCGACGATCAGATTCGCCAAGCTGGCCTCAACGTGATTTTTGCTGTCGATGGCCAAGCCAACCAAACCACCGCCTATATTCAAATTAACTATGTTGGCGATCCCGCTGAGTTTGCTTGGATCTTGCCAGTGCCCAGTAATCCCAAGGTCGATGTGATTGAAGCTAGCACGTTTGCTGAATTACATACTCTGACCGATCCACGGGTGACCTTCCCTTCGCCACCTGAATGTTTTCCGGCGATCGTTGGAGCAGCACCCGATGGCGCTGGTCAAGCACCAAATGTGTTGCAACAAGGTCAAGTCGGCCCCTACGACTACAGCGTAATTGAGGATCGTGATCCAGCGGCGCTTGAAACATGGCTCAAAACCAACGGCTATCAAACTCCAGCTGGTTTAGAAGCTGCCCTAAAACCCTATACCGAAGCTGGCATGCCGTTGATCGCCATGAAACTTAAGCCTGGCGCTGATACCAACGATATTCAACCGGTCGCGATCAGCTTCACGGGCACAACCCCAATGCTGCCGTTGCGCTTAGCAGCCTTGAGCAGCGAACCCAAAACTCCAATTACGGTCTGGATTTTTGGTGAAGCTCAGGCAATTCCAACCAATACTGAACGCTTTACCATGCGCGAAAACGATTTGGCGCTGACGGCCTACGATGGCTCGAATAATTATAAAGAATTGCGCAGCGGCGTGTTGGCAAGCGTAGCGGGCAAAGGCTTTTTGACCGAGTACGCCCAACAAAGCAAATTTCTCAACCCTCAAGATAGCCTGCTGAAGGAATTGACCAGCAAATATGCCTTCTTGACGCGGTTGTATGCTGAAATTTCACCTGAAGAGATGCTGTTTGATCCAACCTTTGGTTATAGCCCTGATCTGCCACCACTTTCCAACAACATCGATTTGACCTATCGCGCCGAGCCATACGATTGCGAAACTGCGACCTTGCACACGGTGCGTCGCCAGCAATACGATGCGGCCAAAGGCAATCGCTCATCCGAAGAAGAAGCGACTGCCAATTTGCGTCGTGGCCCCTTGCGCATCGGCACACTGTTGGTGATTGGCGTAACCATGGGTTCGATCTGGCTCTTGGCTCGTCGGCCCAAACGTCGCCCCAGCGCCTAGAACTACGCTCAACCCCGCTCTCACTGCGGCAGGAGTGGGGCATTCCAAACGTCGTGCTGGGATGCTTCCCCCTCGCTCGGCGGGAGAGGGGGTCAGGGGATGCTTACAAGGATAGGCTTTAAGATCCCTCACCCCCAACCCCTCTCCCACTGCGGCGGGCGAGGGGCGTTCCAGTGACTATGATCAAGGGTTTCCCCCTCGCCTCGCGGGCGGGAGAGGGGGCTAGGGGGTGAGGGCATGAACAGCGACGGTGCATCCTACCCAATGGTTGTTGAAAACCTACCCTTGAAAGGTCAGGGATGAGGGCATGCCAATCGACGATACATCGAACCCCAGCGCCTAGAACTACGCTCCTAGGCCGTAATTAGCGTATTGCAGTTCAACCAAAAACCCATTAAGATACCAGTAGCAGCTTGACCTCATCACTCGATTTATGATGCCCGATGAGGTCAACTGTTTTGTTTGGAGGATTATCTGTGCGTATTGTTTTGGATGCCAGCGGTGGCGACCACGCCCCTCAAGCGACAGTAGCAGGCGCAATTGCCGCTGCCCGCACTTGGGGCGACCAAATTATTCTCGTTGGCGATGAGGCTTCAATTCGGGCTGAACTCGCCAAACACGATACCAGCAACCTCGATTTACCAGTGGTTAATGCACCTGAAATGATCGAAATGACCGAGCATCCGGCCCAAGCGATTCGCCGCAAACGCAACTCTTCAGTTGCGATCGGCCTGCGTTTGGTGCGCGATGGCGAAGCCGATGCGTTTGTTTCGGCTGGCCATAGCGGCGCAACCATGGCTGGAGCGTTGTTCATTCTTGGACGCATTCGTGGGATTGAACGACCTTGTTTGGTCACTCATTTTCCAACTGTCCATGGCCATGCTTTATTGCTCGATTCGGGCGCAACCACCGATTGTAAGCCTGAATATTTGGTGCAATTTGCCCAAATGGGCAATGTATATGCTCAAAAAATCGTCAATATTGCCATGCCACGAATCGGCCTTTTGGCGAATGGCGAAGAGGCCAATAAGGGTGATAAACTGGTACAAGACACCCATGTACTGTTACAGCAACGCAGCGATTTGACCTTTATTGGTAACGTCGAACCCAAAGATATGTTAATCAATGGCAGCGCCGATGTGGTGGTGGCCGATGGTTTTGTTGGTAATTTGGTGCTCAAATTCGGCGAAGGGGTCTTTAAAATGATCACCACCGCCGCCAGCAATAACATCAAAGCCGAATGGCGCAAAAATCTGGTCCTAGGCTTGCTGCCAGCCTTAGTAGCATTGACTCTGCCAGGCAAAGGTCGTTGGCGAGCATTAATCGCTGGTCTAACTGGCTTGACATTGCCTGCGAGTATGGCCGTTGCACCACTTTTGGCCTTACGCAAACGCATGGATTATCGCAGCCATGGCGGCGCACCATTATTGGGCGTTAATGGAATTGCGATTGTTGCTCATGGCAAATCTGATGCGTTAGCAATTCAAAATGCAATCGGGCAAGCTCGCAATGCCGTTGAACAACGGGTAGTCGCAACCATTAGCCATGCCCTCGAAACCGTTGAATTAGTACCCTCGGCCTAACTTAGGAGGTAAACCGTATGGCGCTTCGTGAATGTCCTAATTGTCGGGCAAGTGTAGATGATGTAAATCCGTTTTGTTCTGAGTGTGGAACCCGGCTCAACGCTGCGCCAACGGCTGCCGAAGGGCCAACTCAAGCCTTGCCGCGCTACGATGGTCAGGGCGGCAGTTTTCCACCACCAGAACAAAATTATGGTCAAGCTGGTAGCTATCCACCGCCACCACAACAAAATTATGGTCAAGGCGGTAGCTATCCACCACAGCAAAATTATGGTCAAGCTGGCAGCTACCCACCACCACCGCAACAAAATTACGGTCAAGGCGGTAGTTATCCACCGCCACCACAACAAAATCATGGTCAAGCTGGTAGCTACCCACCACCACCGCAACAAAATTATGGCAATCAGCAACCGTACACGCCCGCCAACTATCAACAACCAAATTATGGCGCGGCCTATCCCAATGCCAGCGTACCGACCAAACGCAGCAATAACACCGGAATTGTAATCGGGATTGTCGTGGGGATTCTGGTGCTGATCGGGGCAGGCGTAGCCTTTTTGATGGATGGCGATAATGACGATCCAAATAATAAAGTCGTCGCAGGCAATGCGACCAGCGTCGCCACCGCCACTGCACGCCCAACCCGCACCCCAGCGGCAGAAGCAACCGAGGAGCCAATTCCACCAACTGAAGAGCCGAGCACTGGTGGCTTAGCCTTCTTGGAAGACGATTTTTCGACCACCGATGAAGCTTGGCCCGATCAAGAAACTGCCAGCAAATCGGGCAAATATGCCTATGTCGAAGATGCCTACCAAATTCATGTGTATGTCAATGAACGCATCATCTGGACATCGACCAACGAAACATATAGCGATGTTGATGCCCAAATTGATGTAAAAATGGTCAGCGGCGACCCAACCAATGCAGCCGGCCTTGTGCTACGTGAGCAAATCGATGGCGCTGCTTCAGGCAGTTTGTATGTCTACCAAATCGATGGTCAAGGCAATATTGCCTTCCGTCGCTACGACAAACAAACCGAAGAATGGACTAACCTCGTCGATTGGAAATTCAGCTCAGTTGCCAATGATGGGATTGGCGCAACCAATCGGCTGCGCGTGGTGGCGGTTGGCTCGAACTTTACCTTCTATTTGAATGGTGAAAAAGTTGCCACCTACAACGATGATACCTATGCCAACGGCGCGGTGGGCTTCGGCGCAAGCACCTTTGATAATGGTGATACCTTAACCGAATTTGATAATTTACGCATGGCTTATCCCTAGGCCAATGTCAATCTGGCCCAACAACGCGGTTGGGCCAGTCGGAGTAGTTTTGTGTCATATCAACTGATCAGCATCAGCCAGCAGGCCGCCGTTACCACGGTTAGTCTTAATCGGCCAGAATTGCACAATGCCTTTAATCCCGAACTGATTGGCGAATTACGCCAAGCGCTGACTGCGATCGCTACCGATAGCTCGACGCGGGTGGTCATTTTAACGGGCAACGGGCCTTCGTTCTCAGCCGGTGGCGATTTAAGCTGGATGCAAGCCAGCGCCAGTTACACGGCAGAGCAAAATATTGCCGATGCTGAAAATCTTGATGCCATGTTCGATTTGCTCAATAGCATGCCGCAACCAGTCATCGGGCGGATCAATGGTGCAGCCCTCGGCGGTGGCGCTGGCTTGGTGGCTTGTTGCGATTTAGCGGTAGCGGTCGAGCAAGCAAAATTTGGCTTTACCGAAGTCAAATTAGGCTTGATTCCAGCAGTAATTGCCCAATATGTCGTGCCCAAAATTGGAGTCAGCCAGAGCCGCGCCTTGTTCATTTCAGGCGAGCGTTTCAGTGCCGAACGCGCCTTCGAAATTGGCCTGATCCACGCAATTACCAGCGAAGATGAGCTTGATCAAACGGTTGGCTATTTGGTAGAACGGATGCTCAGCGGCGGCCCGCAAGCCATGGCTCAAGCCAAAAAGTTAGTTCAAGCGATCTGGGAAATGGAGCGCAGCGCCGCCAAACGCTACGCCATTGAGGCGATCGCCCAAGCTCGTACCAGCGCCGAGGGCCAAACTGGCCTAGCTGCATTTTTAAACAAGCGCAAACCGCAATGGTAAGACCTTCGACGAAAGGATAGCCGCTATGTACGATGGTGATCGCGCGGTGTCAACCATTTGGCATGAGCAACTTGAGTTGTTAACAAAAACCGCTCAAGAACATTTTTGCCTACACAATGCCGAATTGTTGATTCAACGCATTTGCGCACTGATCAGCCACTATTTGCAAACGCCGCGGGTCACCATCGCCCTCATTCAACACGATAGTTTTGTGGCAGTTGCCAGCGCCCTTGGCCCTTTAGAAGACCCAAGCTATCAGCAAGCACCACGTTTGGTCTACAGCGCTGGAGCGGCTTGGTCGGCGGTTTGGCAACAGCAACGCAGCATAATCACTCCTGCGCCAACCCCTGATGGAATGTGCCAACTCAGCGTGCCAATTCTGCGCAATGCTCAATTACTGGGATTAATCGATATTCAAAGCCCACAGCCTGAGCATAAACTAAGCCTTTTACAGCCAATTATCGAGATGATCGCCCAGCAATTGGCGCTAGCCTTGGGCACACTTCCTAGCCATCGTCAACATTATCGCGAAGATCAATGCACCCAAATCATCGAAAAAATCAATCTGCATATTTTGAAACATCTTGATGTATTAGCTGAGCCACAACAGATTATTGAATTAATTTGGCGTTTTTTGCCGTTGCAAGGCGCTGCATTGTATTTATACGATGAACAAGGTTTGGGCTTATTAACCCATATCAATGCAGCCCATGTGCCAACTCAGCGTGGAATTCAGCCGCTTAGCCCCAGCTATTACGAGCAAATCGGCCAGCAATCAAGCCATAACTCGGCCAAAATGTTGCTAGCAGGGCAGCATGGCATCGATATTCATGTACCGGGCAATCAAGCCAATCTTGGTTTGTTACACTTAATTCCTGCCACACCGTTTGAAGCTAATGATTTGCTGGCCTTGCAAGAGTTTGGCGCACGCTTAGGCTACATTTTAGAGCATAATCGGCTGTTTCGCTCGATGTATGTGGCCAATGAACGCAATGTGCTGTTTGCCCGCATCGTCAGCCATATTCGCCAAACCATGAATTTGCGCGAGGTCTGGCAGGATGTATTAGCAACCCTCGGTTTGGGTTTACGGGCCGATTTCTGCACCGTGGCTTTGTATGAGCAAGAGCAACGCTTGCGCTTCCATGGAACCTACACTACCTTGCTGCTACCCGATCATCTGACGGCTGCCGAGGCTTTGTTGCATAGCGAAATGCTGCAAGCTTTTCAGCAAAAGCGCTCGCTGACGATCGACGAATATCACGATAGCAATGACCCTGAATTGCGCGAACGGCTGCTGGCCTTGAATATTCATGCCTTGGCTTGGGTTCCCTTGGTCGCCAACGGCCAATGGCTGGGCTTTGTTTGCGTCTACAAAGTGCAGCGCCCCTTCCTCTGGACGCTTGACGATTTGCGCTTAATCAACGATGTAGCCGATCAATTGGCCTTAGCTTTGCGCCAAATGCAGCTCTACGAGGCCGAACGCCAACGCCGCCGCGAATTAGAAGCCTTACAAGAAATTATTCGAGCGATCAGCGGCGAACTCAATTTACATGCTTTATGTGGCAATGTGGTCGAAAAAGTAATCGATGTGTTTAAAGTTGCCGCCGCTGCGGTGCTGATGTGGCACAACGATGGCAGCGCCATGCAAGTCGTGGCCCACGCAGGTTTTTCCGAGCGCTATCTCGATTCGCTGGAGATGAACACCGATACAGTGAATTATTGGATTTCGCGCTTCAAGCCACCAACACCCTTGTATATTAGCGATATTCGGCGTGTTTCGCTGATTGGCGGCGATCCAGCTAGCGCCGAGGGTTTGTCATCACTCTTTGCTCAACCACTGATGGTTGATGGGCGGTTTAGTGGTTGGTTGCAAATGTACAGCCGTGGCAATGTGCGGGTTTGGAATCCTGAGGAAAGTCATCTAGCGGCCTCGATTGCCCAACAAATTTCTCAAGCAATTCATACAGCCCGGCGTTATGAGCAAGAGCATTTGCTACGCACCGATGCCGAGCAATCGTATTACCAGTTGCGCAGCGTGCTTGACGAGCTAGAAAACACTCGCGAAACCTTGATCAATTCGGAAAAGCTGCGGGCTTTGGGTCAACTTGCCAGTGGCGTTGCCCACGATTTCAACAATCTCTTAGCTTCAATTTTAGGTAATGCCCAATTTTTGCTGATTCACGAAGATGATGCCGATCGTCGCGATGCCCTGCAAGTAATCGAACGTGCCGCCAAAGATGGGGCGGTCACGGTGCGCCGGATTCAAGAGTTTGCGCGGGCCTCCGAAACAATCTACGACGATATTGTTGATTTGCGTGATGTGGTTAATATTGCGCTCGAATTTACCCGCCCTTCGTGGCGTGATAAAACCCAGCAACGTGGGATTAAGCTCGATATTAGCACCCATTTGGCTGCCGCCCATGTTCAGGGTAGCGCCGCCGAATTACGCGAAGTCTGCGTTAATTTAGTGGTCAATGCAATTGATGTCTTGCCCCAAGGCGGCACAATTACGATCAGCACTGGCACAACTGGCGAGTGGTCGTACTTTACGATTGCTGATAACGGCCCAGGCATCGCCCCCGAAGATCGCACCCGTATTTTCGAGCCATTTTTCTCGACCAAGCCAATTGGCGAGGGCACAGGCATGGGCTTGGCAGTGGCATTAAGCATTGTGCAACGCCATCGTGGCAAATTATTGACTGAAGATGTGTATCCGCATGGCGCTCGCTTCGTGGTGTTACTGCCAATTCATCATGCACCCCAACCAAAACCCCGCCCCGTTGCGATTGTGCCCAAAACTGCGGCCCAGCGTATTTTGGTGGTTGATGATGAGCCAGCAGTACGCAATATCGTGGCCAAAGTATTGCGCCACGATCAGCATGAAGTGACCTTGGCTGGCTCTGGTGAAGAAGCTTTGCGCTGGATCGACGAACAAGCCTTTGATCTAATTATTTCCGATTTGGGAATGCCTGGGATGAACGGCTGGGATGTGCTTGAACAAGCGCGACAACGCCGCCCAAATATCATCGCGATTTTAATTACTGGCTGGGGCTACCAACATGATGCTGATTACGCTGCGGCGCGAGGTGTTGATAGCGTGCTCGGCAAGCCCTTCGAGATGCAAACCCTACGCAGCACCGTCGCCGATTTGATTCAAGCTCGCAACACACAAGGCCCAAACCGTGTATCATAGGGAGCGGGTCAATTTCGCATCGTCGCACCACGCCCAACCGGCTGCAAGGATGTTTCCACGTAGACAAGGAGTGTACGCATGTCGTTAATGGATGTATTGCGCCAACAAGATCCCGATTTGGCGCAAGCTATCGACTCTGAAGCTGAACGCCAACGCCATGGGATTGAGTTGATCGCCTCTGAAAACTATGTCAGCAGTGCTGTATTAGCTGCCCAAGGTTCGGTGTTGACCAATAAATATGCTGAGGGTTATCCGCGCAAACGCTACTATGGCGGCTGCGAGTTTGTTGATGTCGCCGAAGATTTGGCGATCAAACGCGCCAAGCAACTCTTTGGTGCTGAACATGTCAACGTGCAACCCCACTCGGGAGCGCAAGCCAATATGGCGGTGCAACTGGCCACGCTTGAGCATGGCGATCGCGTCTTGGGCATGAGTTTGGCGCATGGCGGCCACTTAACCCATGGCCATCCACTCAACTTCTCGGGCAAATCGTATGAGATCCACGGCTATGGCGTTGATCGCGAAACCGAACAGATCGATTATGAAGAAGTTGCCGAGATTGCCCACAAAACCCAGCCTAAGATGATTATCTGTGGAGCCAGTGCCTATCCTCGCAACATCAATTTCGATTTGCTGCGCACGATCGCCGATAATGTTGGGGCGATTTTGATGGCCGATATTGCCCACATTGCAGGCCTTGTCGCCGCAGGTTTACACCCATCGCCGATCGGCGTAGCTCAATATGTCACCACCACCACCCACAAAACCCTGCGCGGCCCGCGTGGCGGCATGATTATGTGCAGTGCTGAGCATGGCAAAAATATCGATAAAACCGTATTTCCAGGCGTGCAAGGTGGGCCATTGATGCATGTAATCGCGGCGAAGGCCGTGGCATTTGGCGAAGCCTTGCAACCCGAATATCGCGACTATATGCGACGGGTCGTCGAAAATGCCAAGGTTTTGGCCGAAGCCTTGACCAACGAAGGCTTGCGAATCGTCAGCGGCGGCACCGATAATCACCTATTGCTGGTCGATTTGACTCCAGTGAATGCCACAGGCAAAGACGCAGAAAAAGCCCTTGACCACGCTGGTATCACCGTCAACAAAAACGCCATTCCCTTCGATCCCAAGCCACCAATGACAGCCAGCGGCTTGCGCTTTGGTACGCCTGCTGCGACGACTCGCGGCTTTGGGCCAAACGAAATGCGCCAAATTGCGGTTTGGGTCGGCCAAATCGTGCGTGAATTGGGCAACAAGAGCCTGCAAGCCAAAATTGCTGGCGAAGTTCGTGAATTGTGCGCGGCCTTCCCAGTACCAGGTCAACCAGAATACGTCTAAATCAACCTACTTAACCAGCTTAGGCGAGGCAGTCGAACTACGACTGTCTCGCTTGGCGTTTGACAAGCGGCCATGGCTGCGGTATCAATGAGATATATAATTTAGCATTTCAAGAATGTGGAGGACTTTCGCTCATGCGACGACACGCCCAGTGGTTGCTGCTCTGTTTGGTAATCGCAATCCTAGCAGGCTGTGGTAGTGAAATTACTACCAGCCAATCCAAAGTCTTGGTTGAGGTTGGTAATTCCTCGATCACCGAAGCAGAATTTACCACCTTTTTGGATTTAAATTCCAATATTATCAACCAAAATGCCAGTGGCCTTGATGCCAATACCACCCGCCAACAACTTTTAGATCAAATGATTTTACAAAAAGTGATTTTAGAAGAAAGCGCCAAGCTTGGGGCGGGCATCGATAGCGTTTCAGCTGAACAAACTACTATGATGATCGATCAGGCAGTTGGCAAGGAAAAACCAACCTATGCCGATTACGAAGCTTTTGCCAAAGAAAATCGCTTTGGTACGGTTGAAAGTATGCGAGCCTATGTGGCCCAAATTTTGACCTACGAAAGCTATGCCCAAAAGCTCGAAGTCCCCAGCGCAACCCCCCAATTCCACCTGTTCCATATTTTGCTTTCAAGCGATACGGTCAGCGAAAGTGTGGCACTTGAGCAAGCCAACCAGGTGCTAGCTCAACTAAAAACGGGCGAAGATTTCTCAATCCTCGCCCAACAATACTCGGCAGACCCTGGCAGCGGCAGCAACGGCGGCGACCTTGGCTGGTACACCCAAGAGCAATATGCCGGCTTTGTGCCCGAATTTGCGGCGGCGCTGAATACGCTCGAAATTGGTCAATTGAGCGAACCAGTGAAAACGCAATTCGGCTATCACATCATCAAAATTACCGAAAGCCGCAATGCGATTAGCTTTGGCACATTCCAAGAATTAATGGACTCACCCGAAGGCAATGCCTATATCCAAAGCAAAGTCGAAGAATATCGCAAAAATGATTTGATCAAAAATTACGTGCGCGCCGAGGAAGTGCCCTTCCCTGAATCAGTCACCGTTTTCCAAGATCAATAATCAGAGCAATGCCAATGGGCGTTACGACAGGATGCATCGCTCATCCTGTCGCTCTTTATTTAAGGAGCAATGATGTTAAGCCAACTTCTTACGCAATTGCCACTTGATTTGAGCCAAGGCTTTCAAGTTGTGCCCGCTCATAAATTACTAGCCCCAATTCCGGCTCCTGCCGAGGGCGCTGATCGGGCTTGGTGCGAATTACAAAATATTGCCGAATACCCAAGCTTCGTCAGCCCACTACCGTTTCAAGCCACTCAAGCCCTGATCATTACTGAAATCGATGTAAGCAAGCTAGCAACGGTTCGAGCCAGTTTATTGCGGCGCTACCCTGCCGAACATCCTGTGCATAACTTAAATGAAACTGGCCTGAGCCAACAAACCCTCGCCACTGCTAGTAGTGCTCAAGCTTGGTATCTGCCAGCACTCAGCATCGAAACCGATGTGGCAAGCCCAAGCACTTTAGAATGGATTATGGCGCGTTTGGCGGGGCCACACGGCTGCCCATGGGATCGCAAACAAACGCATGCGAGTTTACGTGAATTTTTGCTCGAAGAAACCCATGAAACGCTCGAAGCCCTTGATGCCGAAGATTGGCCTAATCTCAAAGAAGAATTGGGCGATTTATTATTGCAAATTGTCTTTCATGCCGAGTTTGGTCGCCAAGCAGGCCGCTTCAACCTTGATCAGGTCTATACAGCGATTAACAGCAAGCTCATTCGCCGCCATCCGCATATTTTTGGCACAACCGAGGTTAGCGATGCCGACGAAGTATTACGCAACTGGGATGCGATTAAGGCAACCGAGCATCAGGAAAAAGGCAGCCAACGTGAGAGTGCGCTCGATGGGATTGCCAAAACCCTGCCGCCGCTGGCAACCGCCCAACTCATTGGCAAAAAAGCCGCCAAAGTTGGCTTCGACTGGCCCGATGTTAGCGGAGTTTGGGCCAAAGTCCATGAAGAAATTGCTGAATTGCAAGCCGCCACTAGCCCTGAAGAACAAGCCGCTGAGTTTGGTGATGTGCTTTTTGCCCTAACCAATCTTGCTCGTTGGCTCAAAATTGATTCAGAAAGCGCCTTACGCGGCACGATCACCAAATTCCGCCGCCGTTTCGTGGCGGTGGAGCAGGCCGCCCAAGCCCAAGGCCGCCAACTTAGTCAACTCAGCCTAAGCGAAGCCGACACGCTCTGGGAAGCCGCCAAACGAGCTGAGAAACAATAAGCATTCCCTCACCCCAACCCCTCTCCCACCGCGGCGTTTAAGGGCGGACAGGTTGGGGAATGGGTATTCATCAGTGTTAGGGGATGGCCGTCCCGAGCCGACCACCCCGCGTCACCGTCGTGGCCCACCGTTCGTGCAG
>NZ_DOPT01000105.1:0-57875 GCF_003512625.1 Herpetosiphon sp.
CCTTCACGACGTGGGCCACGGTCGCCAAAATCGCGGCGCGGGCCGTCACCATCGCGGCGCGGGCCGCGTTCACCAAAGCCACCGCCATCGCGGCGTGGACCACGTTCGCCGAAACCAGCTTCGCGGCGTGGACCACGGTCGCCAAAATCGCCAGCTTCACGGCGCGGACCGCGTTCGCTAAATCCACCTTCGCGGCGGGGGCCACGGTCGTCGCTAGGGCTGCCGCCATCACGGCGGGGGCCACGGTCGCTAAATCCACCTTCGCGGCGAGGTTCTGGGCGACGGCGTGGGCGATCGGTGGAGCGTTCTTCTTCGATTGAGAAATCTTCAAATGACATTGTATTTTCCTGTGAAGTAAAGTGAGGCGCTCGTTGTAAGCGCGGTTCAACATCAGCCCGACGTTCTACCAACTGTCCAGACCGATCAATCCGCCGAACTTGACGGCGTGGTTTGCCACCCTCGGCGTTTTCTTGTGGGCGTACTGGTGTCCATGCTTTGCTTTGCTTGCCGTGCATACGCAAACGATCAATTTCGGTGGGTGTTAATGCTCGCCATTGGCCTGCTTGTAATTCACCTAAAGTTAGTGGGCCTTCGCGCAACCGGATCAAGCGGCGGACTTCTAAGCCTAATGCTTCGGCAACCCGCCGAATTTGGCGGTTGCGACCTTCGTGAATAACCACCCGAACCCAAGTTCCATCGGCGGTTTCATTTAACAATTCGATCCATGCAGGTGCTGTTTTGCCATCGTCAAGCTCAACCCCATTGCGCCACTCGCGCAATTGCTCAACTGATGGTGTTTGGTTTAACAAGGCCTGATATTCTTTTTCGACTTCGAACGATGGGTGGGTCAAACGGAACGTGAGATCACCATCATCGGTCAGCAACAATAGCCCTTCGCTATCGTAATCGAGGCGGCCTACGGGAAATAAACGATTGTGCGATTTGACTAAATCGGCGACGGTTTGGCGGCCTTCAGGGTCATGCAACGTGGTCATGACGCTGCTTGGTTTGTGCAATAAGACGTAATGAAGCTCGGTTGGAGGTGTAATTTGTTCGCCATCAACTCGAATGTCATCTTTATCGGGGTCGATCTGGGTTCCTAATTCGCGTTGAACTCGTCCATTAACCGATACGCGCCCAGCCAACATCAACTCTTCGCAAGCCCGACGTGAATCTACGCCGGCCCGCGCCAAAAACTTATGTAAACGTTCCATTATTACTCCACAGGTCGTGGTTCTACTGTTGGGGTCGTCAGTGCATGCTTGAATGATCGGGAGTACAGCGGACATCCGAACGATAATACGTGCATCAAGCGACGAGGTTCTTCACAGTGGTAGTGCCTCCTAACGGCACCTTTGGCCAATTATAACATAGCTTTAATCAAAATAAGCAAGTGTTAAGCAAAATGCTTAAAAAAGCACTGCTGGCGCATATCCATAGCAGATTATGCGCCAGCAGTTCGTTATTCAATGCTTAATTAGTTTTTGCTGATTACAGGCAAAAATAATTGATATTCTGGCTCAAGTACGAACATGCCACCACCATGATAGCTCAAGCCTACAATCTCTCCACCATGCAGCGCTGGTAGAATCCATGAATCGCGAGCTAGCAGGGTTTCGGCTACAACTTGAGGGTTGCTCGGTTGGCTGATATCGATTTGGCGAATGCTACCATTTTCACCAATATACGCATTATCGCCCGCCACAACGATGCCATCAATCAAGCGATCGCCAAGGCGGCCTGCTGGGATTGGTTGGCTGGGGTTGCTGATATCGACAATTTCTAAGCCGCTAGTCGTCGCCAAATACACATACTCATCCTGAATCGCTAAATCCATGGCGAACCAATTTTCAGCATATTGGCCGATCATCTGAATGTTATCAGGATTGCTAACATCGAGAATCCGCAGGCCGCCTTCGTTGTCGGCCACATACACGGTTTGATCGATCACGGCTAATTGGGCGACTTTGCTGGTGTAGAACTGACTATGCTCAACTGGATTGGCCAAATCGCTGAGATCGAAAATCCGTACACTGCCACCAACGCCTTGATCGTTGATCGATTCGCCAACATAGACCATCGGGCCATTGACCGCAATTGCTGCTGGAAAGCCAGCGGTTGCAAAGAAACTGACTTGAGTTGGTTCGGTTGGGTCGCTGACATCGATCACATAAATTCCGTGGCTCCAATCGACCATATATACCAACGAGCCTTGGACGGCAATATCGGTGACGGCGTTGCGATCGGTGGTTAAATCGAAGCGGCCAATCACGCTTGGTTGTTGGGGATTGCGCACATCAACAATGCACAAACCACGGCCCCAATCGGCCACATAGGCATAATCGCCAACCACTTGCAAGGCTACATTTTCCTTGCAGCCAGGGGTTTCAGTCGCACTGATGCGCGTGGGAGCTTGGCGAGTGCTCCAATCGAAGACATTAATTTGGCCTGAACGAGTCAGCACATAGCCAAGGTTTTGTTGGGCAATTAAGGCTGTTGGCCAGCCAAGCACCGTTTCGGAGCTGGCAGCAATTTCGGTCGGCGTGATTGGGTTGGTAATATCCCACGTGTGTAAGGCATAATCTAGCCCAATCATTGTGAGTGTGTTGCCACTTGCGGTTAGTTGTAATCCAGCAACATCATCGGTTTGGTTGATAATGTTTGGGTTGCTGCCATTGCTGATATCAACCACCCGCAGGCCCATTTGAGTATTGACATACGCATAATTAGCGGCAATTTCGATATCTAAAATATCGCCAAGCACGATCGAACCTTTGAGCGTTGGAGTCATGGGTGTGCTCAAATCGACGATATTCAAGCTATCGAAGCCCGAAAGCCACGATTGAATATTGAGATACACATGATCGCCTTGAACCGTTGCGGCGGCAATGCCATATTGATTAAGTTGATTGACCAATTGTGGTTGGCTAGGATTGCTCAAATCGAACACCTGCAAGCCATCATCAACTTGCACATAGACATAATCTTGATAGCTGAAAACACTCATGGCCGATAATTCAAGCGGGTAAAAACTTACAAGCGTTGGTGTTAATGGAGTGGCTAAGGAAAATGTAGCCAAGCCATGTTCACGGCCATAGCCCAAGGCGGCGTACAAATAGCCCTCGCCTAAGGCCAAATCTTGCACGGTGGCGGGTAAAAGGCTGCTTTGGTTGGCTAGATTTGGCTGATTGGGATTGTGCAAATCGTAGGTTACGACCCGTGGACCGATGCCAACATAAGCAGCTTGTTCGGCAACGACCATGGTTGAGCTATCACCGCCAAGTTGACCACGAATTGCCAATTGGCTTGGGCTTGACTGAGGGCTTTGGGCGGCCAGCGGGGTGGCATGCTGGCTAGCGATTGCTCCAACGGCCAGCATCAGCAGCAAACTACAACGAAAAAAACGACGAACCACTCGTACCTCCAAAGGCAATATGTCCCGAATACTGCGTCAAGAATGAGGATCTGGTGTTAACCGCAACCAAATTCCCCTCGTGCTTCGCTCAAAACAGCGTGAACCTGCAAGGCATATCAAAGAAACCGCATATGCCAATAGAGCAATAACGTCAGTGATTGAAATAAGTTCCCCTTTTTCGCGTTGAGGCGGATGAAATCGGCCAAAATTGCTGCGCTATGGGCTGTAGTGGACAAGCGGCAAGGCCTAGAGTATGATGCGACCTACACACGAGCTATCGAGCTTGGAGGGTCGCTGATGTACGAAGAAGTTGCGCGGATTGCTCTGGGTGCAGGAACTGAGGCAGTCCTCTCGCGCATCCAACCGCTTGCTTCTGAATTTGCCCAACCGCTTGAGGAGCTTTACCACCGATGGGGTGAAGATCCGGCGGTCGCTTGGCGTTGGTCGTTTGATATGCACCTACGCCTGGTTGGGTTGCGCTTTAGCCAAGATGTTTGGTACTTGGCCCAAGTGCAGGGACGGCCTGTGAGCGCGATGTTGCTCTGCCGTTCAAAATTCTGTCCACAATTGGGTTCGATTCATCGGGTTTATACAGCTGAGCCATATCGTCGCCGCGGCTTGGCTAGTAAATTGTTGAAGTTGGCGATTAACGATTTTGAGTCCAGCGGCGGCCAAGCGCTGATTATTAGCACTGAACATAATGATAGTGCCATGTCGTTCTATGAGCAGTATCATTTTGTGACGATTAATGAGAGCGAAAGTAGCCGCACTGGCAATCGGATTGCATGGCGCATTAGTGATGGTGATTCGCCCGAAAATTTCCTTAAGCAGTTGTTTGCTCCGAGCACAGCGGTTTTTATGCGCTCCTCGGATCGGGCTGATGTGCCGTTGTTGTTATCATTATTCAATGCGCCGGATAATCGGATTGTGCGCCATTATGGCTTACAAATGTTGGGCGATGCCAATATTGGAGCCGACGATTTCTTTCCAGCTTTCGAGCAGCAAGAGGGTGATGTGGCGGTTTTGACTGGCCTGACGGCGGCCAGCGGCGCGATTGTTGGTTGGGGTAGCATTATGCCACCAGTTTACCCATGGCCCAACCCCTACTACCAACAACATCAGCTTTTGGTCGATTGCTACTTGGCGGCAGGACATATGGATCAAGCCTCGGTGTTGTTGAATGAAATGCTGCGCCAATTGCCATCGAACCATTTTGCCAACCAATTGATCGGACATGTGCCGCTTGATCATCCGGCGTTACCGGCAGCCTACGAGCAAGCTGGTTTCGAGCGAGTTGGCTTTATTCCACGAGCCTATATTGATCCGCGCAGTAATCAAGGCACTGATATAGCGCTGTATCTCCGCGAGCGATAATTCATGCGATTCGTGATTTGTGTTCTTGTTTGTATTCTCTTGTCAAGTTGTGGGGCGGCTAATTCGGCGACGGTAACCCCGCCAGCTGCGGTTGCCCCCAAGCTTGGCGATATTTCGCTGATTATCTCGCGGGGTGGGGATTTGTGGCGTTTCGATTTGCCCGCTAAACAGTGGACGCAATTAACCAACGAAGCGCCCAATGCCTACTCAACCTTCCCTAGTATTGCTCCCGATGGCAAAAGCGTGGTCTATTCGTATCGGCCACCTGTGCCAACTCCTAGTGCCGAGCAACCCTTTGTTGTGCCCGTTAATCATGCCAACCAAATTGCGGTTGATGGCGGAGCCAGTAAATCGTTGTTTGTGCCCGATGGCGGCAAGCGCGATGGTCTGCAAATTTACGATTCACTCGATACGCCAGTTTGGTCGCCTGATGGCAAAACCTTGTATGGGGTGTATCAAACCTTGCGTTTTGATAACGATGGGGTCTTTTTGCAATCAGGCAGCTCGATTGTAGCGATTGATCTTGCTAGTGGTGTGCAACAAACTCTCGTCATGACCGGAACATTTCCATCGGTGTCGCCTGATGGCCGCCAATTGGCCTTCGTGCGTACCCGCGACGGCATTTACCCAACCTTATACCTCTACGATTTACAAACTAAGCAAGAGCGGGTGCTGTTTGATCAGCCCAACTTGGTGAGTGCCTTAGAAGCACCAATCTGGTCGGCGGATGGCAAAACAATTTATATCGCGGCCAGCCCTTTGACAATTGGCCAACATCAACCAAACTGGGTCGATTGGTTTGTCACGCCAGCATCTGCCCATGGTTTGGGCTGGCAAGTGTGGTCGGTTGATCTGGCGACAGGTCAAGGCAAGCCGGTCAATAGCGAAATCTTCGAAGATCCTCGGATCGTCGTTGATGGTTCGCTGTTGTATGTTTGGACGTTCTCAGGCCTTTGGCAGATGGATTTGGTCGGTAATCCTCCAGTTTTAATCGAAGAGCCAGGCGATATCGGCGGTATGACGCGGGTTCCCTAGTTAGAGCGTAGAGCTTAGAACATAGAGACGATAGGCTAGGGTTTTACGCAGAGGCGCAGAGAGAGGGATGAAGGTAACAAATCAGAAGGCAAAAGCCTACAGAACCGAAGCATGAGGCGCAAGCCTTGGCTAAGCAGGAATCTCATCTGGATAATCTGTGCCAATCTGTGGCTAAAAAACCTTTACTGATCCCTAACGACTGACTCCTGATCCCTCGTTGCTACTTTGCCCCAGCTAAATTCAGCAACACGCCTTCTAAAGCCAATTGCGGGCTAACATTCTCGCGAATTTGGGTTACTGCATCGTTAATGCCCTTGAGCGTTTTATGAATTGCCGTTAATGGCAAGCGTGATAACGCCTGTAAATCTTCAACTCGATCAATATTAATCAGGCCTTGCTGCGTGCCAGCGGCAATCAATAACACATCGCGCCACCAAACTTGCCATAATTCAAGCATGGCAAACAGCTCATCACGCTCACGATTGGCTTTGCTCCAGCCTTCTGCCCATTTGAAGCGCTCAACCAGCGGTTTGCTTGGCAACTCGATCAAACTCTCAAGTTGTTCGGCGCGAGCTTGCAACAAGTCGGGCGATTGGGCAACTGCTGCGGCCCAGCCGATGCGACCTGCGCTCCATGCAGCCACAATCGCCGCATCATCGGGGGCAATCTGCCAGTGTTCGATTAATGCTTGGGTCACTTGTTGGCGTGGCACTGGGCGTAATTTGAGTACATGGCAACGTGAGGTGATTGTCGGCAACAAATCGCCAGCACTATTGGCCACCAAAATCAAGGTGGCAAACGGTGGTGGCTCTTCAAGCGTTTTGAGCAAAGCGTTGGCGGCTTGTTCGGTCATGGTTTCAGCATCGTGCATAATAAAGACCCGCCGTCGCCCTTCGTAAGGCCGTAGGGCAATATCAGCCTGCCATTCGCGCACGGTGTCGATACCCAAACGGGTTTTGACGCTTTCGCTGGCCTTTTGTTGGGCGGCCTGTTCAGCCAAGCCCACAATCCGCACATCAGGAAAATTGCCTTTAGCAATCCGCTTACAAGCTCGGCAGTTGCCACAAACATCACCATTATTGGCTTCGCAGTTGAGCGCTTGAGCCATGCGCAAGGCAAGCGTCGCTTTGCCAATGTTGGGTAAACCTGTCAGCAAATAGGCATGGCTGGCTGCATTACGGGCAATTGCCAAGCGTAATAATTCGACTGCCCACTCATTTCCGATGATATTCCATGCTCCCACCGCTGTACGCTCCAATCCATCCAACGATTGATCTATTTGAGCCATGATACCAAGAAAATAACCTAGTACCAAATAGCTGAATGTGAGGTAAATAGATGCCAACGATTAGCCGTATGCAAGCAACTCAAATTGACCAAGCCGCCGCCTTTATGGCCCAATTTCAACACGATCCCAGCACCCATTTAGGGTTTGCCGGCCCGCAAGCCGAACAAATTGCCCAAACATGGCGTGAGCTTGAGTTTCCGATTGAGCAGCAATTTGCCTTAGCCTTCGAGGCGGACCAGTTAATCGGCTTGATTGGCTTGGAACAAATTTCTGATACAGGCCGCGCTTTTTTGTGGGGGCCGATTGCCTTGGGCGAACATCGCTTTGAACTGGCCGATGCCTTACTCGCTGAATTATTGCCAGAACTCCAAGCGCATGTCACCATGATCGATATTTTTTGCAATTTGCAAAATCAATTTGTGCGTGATTGGGCTGCGCGTCAGCAATTTTACCAGCGCAATACCCACGCAATTTTAAGTTACAAACGTTCACAATTAACTGAACATGTAACGACTGGTGATGTTGAAATATTGCCCGCCGAATTACATGCTGCCTTCTGCGAATTGCATGACCAACTTTTTCCTCAAACCTACTACAGTGGGAGCCAAATTCTGGAACGAATCAATCATGATCGCCAGGTGTTTATTATACGTGATGGTGAACAACTACTTGGTTATATTTATACCGAACGTCAACCAGAGTTTGCCGAAGCAGGGATTGAATTTGTCGGTGTTACGCCTGCTGCCCGTGGCCGAGGTATTGCAATCAAGATTATGCAGCATTGTTTAGCTTGGATTTTCAGTGTAGAAACGATTCAAGAACTAGAATTAGTCGTTGATCAAGATAATCCTAATGCGCTTAAAGTCTATGAACGCGTTGGCTTCACGTTATTACACGAGATGATTAGCTTACGTCGTGATGTTATAGCCCAATAATCAAACAATCCAATGAATATTTAAACATAGCGTGTTATTACACGCTATTTTATTATTTAAGCGCCAATTCTTGCTATTAATATCGATGAATCGTATATCAAATAGCATCGAGGCAATAGGTATACACATAACGAAAACGATTTTAATCTATCGAGCTAGATACGTAACGGTGTATTAATTATTTTTACAAATTGGGCTATAATAGAATACGCATTGAGAGGAACATGCTGTATACTTTGATTCTCCTTTCTCAACGATGCGTAGAGGAGTCTTTATGCAACGACGTATGTTGTTACATCATCCGGCCCGCGACCATTGGTTGGTGATCGCTGCGACGGATTCGCAACCATGTACTGCCGTATCGGAACCCCTCCACCCTGATCAACTTGGCTTCCCCTTGGCTACGTTTCCATTGCACCCTCTTGAACAACACACCGAGCCATTCGATTTGAGCGAATATGTCTGTATTCGGACGAATCGTGAGGAAAGCACTGCCAACGAAATCGCCGACATGCTCAATAGTGCAATTATGATGGAGCTTGATCAAACTGCCGTAACGCTTGGGTTTAGCGAAGGCGATCAGTTTTTCAAACAGCAGCCCCAGCGTTATGTCCAAGAGATTGCGCATTGGCTTAATACTCCACCATCCAACTTAAACCTCGAATATTTATTGATTGATCAGACTGAAACCCAAGCACTTTTTCAAATTCGTGACCCAACCACGCGGCAAGTTTGGCGTTTGACGCGAACGATGCCAGGGGTAGATGCCAAACCCGATGGTGTTGGTTGGGGTTGGTCGGCCTAAATTAAATTGTTCCAGCGTCGCTCAACTCGCGCTGGAACATCTATCCTATAACTGTACTTTCTTAGAGCTGCTTGTAATGGTTCATTGGATTGGCAATCATTTGTAAGCCCGCACCCTCTGACAGCCTCGCCCTAGCTTGATGCATATGAGAACCGCCTACCATTGCACCCCTCGCCCGCCGCAGTAGAAGCTGGGCGAGGGTGAGGGGACGAAATACACTGCTACCCTAATTGTTTGCGCTGAGCAAAACTACGGTATACTATAGTCAGGAAATACTACTCCATGTAGGAGAACCTGTGTATGGTCTTAGTTGTCGATGATTCGCCGTTTATTCGTGCGTTTGTGGCAGCAGCCCTAGCACGGATCGATGTGGCAACCTGCGAGGCCGAGAGCGTGAGGGCGGCACGTGCCATCTGTCATGAACGAGCATTAGAAGCAGTGGTAGTGGATTTTGAGTTGCCCGACGAGCCTGGCGTGGCCTTATGTCGCGAGATGCAACGGCTAAGTAATGTGCCCGTTGTGCTGATGAGTGGGCATAGTGAAGCTGATGTGCGTGCTCAATTCCCCTTGCATCAACAACCCTACTTCCTTGCCAAACCCTTTACCCTCAATCAGATCCAAGGGCTGATTCAACAAATCATCGGCGTTGCCTGCTAAGCTATTCTTTGGTATAATGCGCGGCGCACGGGTGGGTCGCATAGTTGGTCGAGTGCGCGGCACTGGAAATGCCGTAGGGTGTCAAAGCTCTCGAGGGTTCGAATCCCTCTCCACCCGCCAAATCACACGCTATGAAGTTTCATGGCGTGTTGTTGTTTTAGCTGAGGATCAGTTGTCGGGGGCGAGGGCCAGACGGTTTTGATCCACAAAGCGCACGAAGACTGATTTTTTCGCCATGAAATCCACGAATTGCACGAAAAATACCCTGATAGCCCAGCGCCTAGAGCCAATCGCCCAGTTGCCTAGCCTTTGCTCTCTGTTCTTCAACCTTCATCCCGCATCCTTCATCCTTACCCAGATTGAGCGTGGTACAATTCAAGGCGCGTCCTGAGGGCGTGTTTTGGCTCACCTGAGGTTGGAAATGAACGAAATTGAAACGCTCGATTTTGAAATTCGGGCTTTGATGAAGGCGGGTGTTCGCCCGATTGACCCCGATGACGATAGTTTGTTTAATGATTTAGCCTTGCGCACGTTTCGCTATCAATGGCAGCATAATCTGGTGTATCAGCGCTATTGTGAACGCCGCATGCTCAGCCCTGAGCGGGTAAAGCATTGGTCTGAGATTCCGGCAGTGCCAACCACGGCCTTCAAACATCTGCCATTAACCACCTTTCCGCCTGAAGAAGCCCAGGCGATTTATCGCACCAGCGGTACAACTCAAGGCAGCGAACAACGCGGCACGCACTATATTCGCGATCGCTCGTTGTATGAAGCGTCGTTACGCCCAAATTTAGCCTATCATCTGTTTCCCGATGCTAAACGCCTGCCAATCTATGTGCTTTTTTGGCATCCCAATGAGCTAGCACAATCGTCGCTAGCCCATATGATCAGCGATGCGGTTGAGCAGCATGGCACAGCTGAAAGCCGCTATGTGTTTAGCGCGGCTGGTTTGGATTCAGCCAGCCTCGCCGAGTCGCTTGATGCAGCGGTTGCCAATAATACTCCAGTTTGTTTGATGGGCGTAATGTATACCTTCGTCTATTTTTTGGATTGGTGTGCCGAGCATGGTAAGCGTTGGCAATTGCCCAAAGGCAGTCGTTTGATGGATACGGGCGGCTCTAAAGGCAAAGTTCGCGAAATTGCCCGCAATGATCTTTATGCGCTCTATAGCGAAGTTTTGGGAATTCCATCGACCATGTGTGTCAACGAATATGGTATGACCGAGTTGGGCAGCCAATTCTACGATTGCTCGTTACACTCGGCCTACCTGCGCGAATGGCAGCCACGCCATAAAGTGATTGTGCCCTGGGTTCGCACCCAGATCGTCGATCCAACCACCTTTGTGCCATTGCCCGCTGGCCAAACTGGGCTATTACGCCACCTTGATTTGGCCAACCTCTATTCGGTGCTCGCGTTGCAAACCGAAGATTTAGGCGTGGTTGTGGCTGATGGGTTTGAGGTGCTTGGTCGAGCCAGCGGCGCAGAATTGCGCGGTTGTTCGCTGGCGGTTGAAGATGTTCTCGCCGCTCGCCGTAACGGCAACGGCTAATCTAGTGATAAGGAGCCAGTAGCCGCTTGGCTATAGACTCGCCTATGAAACGCTCTCCACTTTTGACCATTTTTTTGATCGCGTTTGTTGGAACCATGAGCTATGGTGTGGTGATTCCGATCACGCCGTTTTATGCGCAGGAGTTTGGGGCTTCCGAGGTTCAGGTGGGCATGATTGTAGGCAGCTATGCCTTGATGCAATTTATCTTTGCCCCGATCCTTGGCCAATTATCCGACCGCTATGGTCGTCGCCCACTGCTGATTTTAAGTTTGATTGGCACGGTTTGTAGTTTGTTGCTATTTGGTTTTGCCAATAGCCTGATTTGGCTGTTCGTCGGGCGCATGTTCGATGGCGCAACTGGCGGTAACATCTCGATTGCCCAAGCCTATGTTAGCGATATCACCACCGACAAAGATCGTGCTCGCGGGATGGGCATGGTTGGGGCGGCACTTGGCTTAGGCTTTATCGCTGGCCCAGCCATCGGCGCGTTGCTCAGCAAAGATGGCAATTATCAGTTGCCAATTTTCGTAGCCGCAGGCATTGCAGTGCTCAGCCTGATTTTAACGATTGTGGTATTGCCTGAGCCAGAGCGCCATGCACCTCAACAAGGCCGTACTTTTAACCCAATGAAACTGCTGGCGGCAGTTCGCAAGCCCAATGTTGGCCGTTTGCTCAGTATTACCTTGTTGATCAACTTGGCATTTGTGGCCTTTGAAACAACTTTTGCCTTGTTTGCGGCGCGACGGTTGGAGTTTGGCTCGCATCAAACAGGCTATACTTTGGCCGGGGTTGGGATTGTGGTCGCGATTGTGCAAGGCGGCTTAATTCGCCGTTTGGCGGCGCGGTTTGGCGAAGCAACCCTGATTGTGTCTGGCTCGTTGCTGCTCGCGCTTTCGTTGGCGGGCTTGGGCTTTATTCAAAATGTGTGGCATTTGGTGGCAATTTGTATTGTGCTGGCAGTTGGCGAGGGCTTGCTCACGCCATCGCTTTCGTCGTTGGTCAGCCGCAATTCACCTGCTAGCGAGCGCGGCGAGAATATGGGCTTGTATCAGTCGATGAGCAGTTTGGCGCGGATTTTTGCCCCGCTCTATGCCACCTGGATGCTCTCGAACGTTGGCGAAGCCTCGCCCTACCTGATGGGCAGCGTGTTGGTTGTGGCAGGCGCATTAATTGCGGTTGGCTTGCCTAGCCCTGAACCGCAAGCCCAGCCAGCGCATTAGGCATAAATCGATGAATCAACATCGAAAATAAGTCCTTCGTTGGCCAGTTCTAGGGTTGGATCAAGTTGGTTCAACAAACGGCGCTCATAGACAATCCAGCGATTTTTACCTGTTTCCTTGGCCTCGTAGAGTGCTAAATCGGCAGCAGTCAGCAATTGGGCTTCGTTGAAGCCATGCATTCCACAGACCGCAATCCCAATGCTGACTGTATGCTGAATCACCTGATCATTCCAGACGGTTGGCTGTTGCTGAATAGCTTGACGTAAGCGTTCAGCCATCAGTGTTGCCTGCTGAATCGTGTCGGCATCAACAATTAATAGAAACTCTTCACCACCCCAGCGCCCAATCAGATCATTAATACGCACTTGTTCGCTCAGCACCAAGGCAATATGGCGTAACACGGAATCGCCCGCGTGGTGACCATAGCGATCATTAATCTGCTTAAAACAATCAATATCGAGCATGATTACCGCAAAACCCTGCTGGTTGCGCCGCCATTTGGCAATTGCCTGCTCTAAATATTCGTTGATTGCGCGGCGATTGGCGATGCCAGTTAAGACATCAATACTGGCTAAGGCCGATAAATCACATTGCATGCGTTGGGTAATCATTACCGCAAAGCCACCAGTCCACAGCAACGAAAGCAGCAAAATCAACACGCTATAGCCTAATTTCAACGTCGTCAGGCTAGGCCAGCGTTGGCTATACCAAAAATAGGCCAATCCCAAAACAACAAATGCCATTTTGAGGGTCAAGGCTAAAGCCAACAAACGGCTAGCACTTTGATACGGGATGGTACGCTGGAAAAACACCTGGAGCGCAGTATAGGCCATGCCAGCACTCCCGATCAGCATCGCCAAATTGATAATTAAGCCTGAATCGGCAAACAACCATGCGCACAGACTGAGCATGCTAGCAACGATTAGCCAGCAGATCGCATAAATTTTGGCTGAGCTGGCGGCTCCAATGAAGCGTAAAATGCCACTGCTTAGCCCAAACAAGCCACTGAGAATCAGAATATAACTACTTGTGATTGCTACGATTGAGGTTTGAGGCAATAACGCCAAGGCTAAAAAGCCCAAACCCAAGCCAATTGTGCCAATCAAGAAGCAGCGAATCCCTTGATAGCGCCGCACAAAGACTAAAAAAGCCCCAATCACCAATGCTTGGAGCAACAAGCCAATTCCGACAATTAAGGCAACTGTTGGCTGGTCAAGCGCCATGCCACTACCTCCGCAAGTTGGGTCAATAGCCAAAACTAACGCACTCATCGCGGTTGGCTGCGGAGTTAGCAGGAGTTGCCAAAGCCAGGACCACAATATGAAGCGTCTTTGAATCTTTGCCAAACGTCTGGAGTGAATTGTGAGCTGGGTATATCACAAACCAATCAATGTATTTTTGGATATACCCACAATACCACCGATTGTAGGTTTTCTAAAGTAGCAATTTGGTAGCCAAACCAACCGCTGATTTGGCTAGTATCAAGACGGATTTGCCAGCTTATTCTTGCCAATTGAGCGTGCGTTGCACTGCTTTGTTCCATTGTGCATACAAGCTATCACGCTGATCGCTGCTCATTTGCGGCTCCCAACGCTTGCTTTCGCTCCAGTTGGCGCGTAATTCAGCTGGATTCGCCCAGTAGCCAACAGCCAAACCAGCGGCGTAGGCAGCCCCCAAGGCGGTGGTTTCGGCAACTTTGGGCCGCACAACTGGTACACCCAAAATATCAGCCTGAAACTGCATAAGCAATTCATTCGCCACCATTCCGCCATCAACTTTGAGCGCCGTCAACTCAACCCCTGAATCTTGGGCCATGGCGCTGACGACTTCGCGGGTTTGGTAGGCAGTGGCTTCAAGCGCCGCTCGCGCGATATGAGCTTTATTGGCATAGCGCGTTAGCCCAACCAACACGCCTCGCGCATCGGAGCGCCAATGCGGGGCAAACAAGCCCGAAAAGGCTGGCACCAGATATACGCCACCGTTATCGGCTACGCTGGCAGCCAACGGTTCGACCTCAGCCGCACTGTGGATAATCCCCAAATTGTCGCGTAGCCATTGCACCAACGAGCCAGTTACTGCGATTGAGCCTTCTAAGGCCCACGTTGGCTGCTTGCCAAAATGATAGGCTGGCGTGGTAATTAAGCCATGGCGCGATTGCACCAAGCGCTCACCAGTATTGAGCAGCATAAAATTGCCAGTGCCATAGGTATTTTTGGCCTCGCCAACTTCAAAGCATACTTGCCCAACCGTTGCAGCTTGTTGATCACCCAAAATTCCTGCTAATGGCACGCCATCGAGTTGGCCGCGACATGTCCCATACACCTCGCTTGAGGAGCGCACATTTGGCAACATGCTGCGCGGAATGCGAAAAATCTCCAATAATTCAGCATCCCAATCGCCAGTCGTGAGGTTGAGCAGCAAGGTACGTGAGGCATTCGTTGTGTCGGTGATGTGCAATCCACCATGGGGGCCACCCGTCAACCACCAAGCAACAAAACAATCGATCGTGCCAAACAACAAATCGCCTGCTTCAGCCGCTGCTTGCGCACCCTCAACCTGATCAAGCAGCCAACGAATTTTGGTGGCTGAAAAATAGGTCGCCAAGGGCAATCCAGTTTGCGCCCGAAAACGATCTTGTCCACCGTCAGCAGCAAATTGGCGCACCAGCGCATCAGTGCGGGTATCTTGCCAAACTAAAGCATTGTAGATTGCCTTGCCGGTGTGGCGATCCCAAATGACGGTTGTTTCACGCTGATTGGTAATGCCCAGCGCCGCCAGATCGCTTTTTTCGATGTTGGCAGCCGCTAGTGCTCCTGCGATCACGCCCTGGGTTCGTTGCCAAATCTCGGCGGGATTATGCTCGACCCAGCCTGGCTGCGGGAAAATCTGGGTATGCTCACGTTGATCAACGCCGACAACATTGCCATTATGGTCGAAAACCATACAGCGCGTGCTGGTTGTACCTTGGTCGAGTGCCGCAATATACTGCATACAAGCTTACCTCATTGTAATGTGTGGGTTAGGGGTCAGGGATAAGGGATCTGGATTTTGATCCACGAAGGACACGAAGATCACGAAGGTAGTAGGCTATGGGCTTTTGTTTGCTCTAAAATATTCCGATAGCCCATAGCCCATTGCCATTAATCCTCTGCGCTAAATGCTGATCCCCATCCCTCAACCACTGATCCCCTTTTGCTTTTGACTTCTGCCTTTTGACTTTCATATGTCATCGCTTTGTAACCTTAACCGATTGAATCCATGGTTGGCAAGCCTTAGGCTAAACCTCACAGCTATCGTTTTAGGAGGGACGGCATATGGCCTTAGCAACCTTTCGACTTAACTTCCTCCCGCGCCTCCGTGATGGTCGGCAGATTCGGCGTTATCGTCACCACTTGCTTGAGGGCGAGAGTTTGGTTGGTTCCCAACCATTGCTGCCCCATTTGCAACGTTTGCCGCTGCAATTTCAACAAGTTGAGGGCGGCCCATCGATGACCTTGCGCGATGCCCTGCGCGAAACGCCGCGTTTGGCCTTGATCGAGCCTGGTTCGCGGTCGTTGGCAATGCGCCAATTGTGTTTGCAATGGGCACGCGGCGCTCAATTACCAACCGCCTATTTGCCGTTGCTCTACCAGGTGCAACAGCCGCTAAGCCGCCTAACTCAGCCGTTGCATTTGCTGCACCAAGAGATTGAGAAGCTTGGCTTTGCCATGACTGAATTGGCTGTTAAACGTGGCTTAGCCGCTGGTTTATGGTTGTTATTGATCGAAGGCTGGGATCAACTCAATCAAAGCGATCAACAACGTTGGTCACATTGGGTCAGCAGTTGGCTCGAACGCTATCCAGCGTTATCGATGATGCTTTCAACCAGCAAACCGCAAACAATTCCCCATCAATTTGCCTTGTGGCATAGCGTGCAATGGCGTTTCTAGGGCTGCTGTTTTTGGATCGTTTTTAGGGCTTGTTCAGCCCGAGCTACGGCCTCGGCATCAAGTTGCTCGGCATAGCGGGCTTGGGTATAGATAGCTGTTAGTTCTGCAATCGCTGGCTCGTTAGTTGGCTGTTGTTGCGCATACCCACGCCCATATTCGTGAGCTGTTTGATGCTTGCTGCGTGGTTGGCCATGATCTTCGCCCAGCTCCAAAAATTGAGTATAAATTCGCCGCACTTTTTGTACCTGGGGATCGTTGGTATCAAGCTTCCATGGTTTTTTGCGCCGAAAACGCTCCAAAATTTGCTCACGCAGGCTATCGAACGACCAAATCGATTGTTCGATGACGACTTCGCCTTGGGCAATCGGCTTAGTTTCAAAATCGCGCAGCCAGTGTACCACTCGATAAATCAGCCAAGCAATCATCATGATCAGAATAATTGCCACCCCAATATTGAGCAGATCGCCGAGCCACGAGCTGATTTGGCTGGTTTCTTCAGGCATTAATGTTGAAGGATCAACCGCTTCAGGCATGCTTGGCTCGATTGGTGGGCGTTGATTGGGCTTGAATGAGGGAATCAGCCAGCCAACCAACCACGATAAAGCAACAGCTAAACCGCCAGCAATCAGCACCAAACCATCCATAAATGCGCCGAAAATTAGGCCTAAGATGCTGCGTTGACCGTCGGCAACCCCAAACAACAGCAAGGGAATCGCTACGAGTGCCAAGGTAAATAGGCTGCTCCAACCCAACATCGGCGGGGTTTGCAACTCAGCTTGGTTGCTTTGATCAAGCATAATCGCAAATAAACATGCCGCTACAAACGCCAAGGCTTGAATAATAAAAAGTTGCAGCAAACCTGGCTGTTCTAATGCGCCACGAGTCATAACTGGGCCAAGCGCCACAAACGCCACCAATACGCCCAGTCCCCGCCAAAAGAGCTGTTGCAACCAATCGTGATTCCATTGATCTGAATTGATCGCCCGCGACATCAAAAAGCCCACCCCAAACCCACTCAAGACCAATTCTTGGCCACTGCGTTCGCTGCGAATCCAGAGCCAGCCAACCATGGCGATGCCAATCGCAGCGGCAGCAGTAATGATCGCGCCGCGCTGACGCAAACGCATTCGCAAACTGACCATGGTAATCGTGCCAAACACGAAAATTGGCCAGCGCCAAACCGCACTTGGCTGCTCGCCAGCGCTATCAAGGCTATTCAGTACAACGCTGATCAAGCTGCTATAGGCGATGCATGCGCTGAGCAAAACGATTAATTTGGCGCTCTGACGATTGATCATGGCTCCCTCTGGTGACTATGAATCAACTTAACTCCAGCAACTTTTGGTGCATGCTGGCCTAAATAGAGCCAAACGGGGGCATAGCCATATTCGCGTAAACGGGCCAAGGCGCTGCGATGAGCCGGCGTATCCACCGCACTAATCAGCAAAACCGTCGCGCCTAGCGGTAAGCGTGATTGTTCACGCCCAATAAATTTGGCAATTTCTAGCCGCGAGTAGAGCGACATTTGGGCCAATACTTCCAAGATGGCGCTGGCCTGTTTGGGGCTACGATTGGGCGGCAGCTGAATGGCCGTGTTGCCCTCAACCAGCGCGGCATTCGACCATAAACCAATCGCATGGCCAGCTTTGTGTAAAGCGCTACAAACCGTTGCCGCCATACTAATTAAACGTTCGCCCTGAAATTTATTCACCCCAAGATAGGATGGCACAATCGTTTCGATATCAAGAATACACATCACGGTCAGCGCCGTAACTGGCTCATAAATGCGAGTTTGTAATTGGCCGCGCCGCGCTGTCGCCGTCCAGTGAATGCTTTTGAGCGGGTCGCTTTGGGTATAATCGCGGATACCAATCGGCACAACAGGGTCGGTCAATAAGCGCTGCGAGGCGCGAATCGTGCCCAATAACTCGCGTAACGGCAAGCCTAATTCTGGCTCAGTTAACAAGCGAGGGTAGACGATCAAGCGATCAATCTCATTAATTGTTGCGCGACTAATACTCAGCCCAAGCGGATCGCTAGCACTCAAATTGGCTGGGCCAAAACGGTGCAAACCGCGCTGTGGGCACAAAATTGTATATTGGCGGGTTACTTGCTGATAACTGCTGATGCCAAATGCCCGCGCTAGCACCCGATAATTGGGGCTAGCAGCAGGTTGGGTTTCAATCTGCTCAAGCGTGATGCCTACTGGAACCAAATCGTGCAAATTAACAAATGGCAAGGGCAAAAATTTGCGATTGCGCAGGGTAATGCTAAGGGTTGTGCGGTTGTCGGGGAACAGATGGGTATGGCCTAGTTCACGTTGATAATCAACATGCTTAAACATGCGCCATTCCCATAATTCGACCGCGAGCAAGGCCATAATCCCCAGCATCGCGACCAACGGCAACAACGTTACATCGCTTAGCAAGCCAATGATCAAGAGCAAGACCAAAACAAATAAGCCTGCTCGTCGCCCTTTCATGCCCGTTCCTCAACTGGAGTTGCAATGCTTTTGACAATATCGGCTAGAATTTTTTCAGGGCTGCGTTGTGCCAACCGCGCTTCAGCATTCAAAATCAGCCGATGGGCTAGCACACTGGGCACAAGTTGCTTTACATCATCAGGCAGCACAAAATCGCGGCCATGAACTAATGCCCAAGCTTGAGCGGCGCGAGTTAAGGCCAACGAGCCACGCGGACTAGCACCCAACTCAATTTCGCTATGCTCGCGGGTTGCTCGCACAATCGCAATTGCATAATTACGCACTGCATCGCTCAGATGCACAGTGCGCACTGCCTGAATTGCCGCCAACAGCTGGCTTTGATCGCTCACAGCTTGCATCGCCATCCATGGATCGCCTTGATTAAAGCGTTGGATAATCGCATGTTCTTCGGCTTCGCTGGGATAACCCAAATTAACTCGCAGCAAAAAGCGGTCGAGTTGGGCTTCGGGCAAGGGAAAAGTGCCTTCTAATTCGATCGGGTTTTGGGTGGCGAGCACCAAAAATGGCCGCGTTAATTGATGAGTTTCGCCATCAATCGTAATCGTGGCTTCGGCCATAGCTTCGAGCAAGGCCGATTGCGTGCGCGGCGTAGCGCGGTTAATTTCATCGGCCAACACAATGTTGGCAAACAACGGTCCGGCTCGAAACTGAAATTCACTCAATTTTTGATTATAAAAATTCAGGCCAGTTACATCGCTGGGCAACAAGTCGGGAGTAAATTGCACTCGCCGAAATTGGCAATCAAGGCTTTGGGCTAGCGCTCGAATCAGGGTGGTTTTGCCCACGCCTGGCACATCTTCCAGTAGCACATGGCCTTCGCACAACAGCGCGGTTAGTAATAAATCGACGCTCGTTTGCTTGCCAACCACCACCTGCCCAACTTGCCGACGTAACTGTTCAGCCCATGCTTGAATGTTTAATCCCGTCATGATTTCCCTCAAACCACACAATTAATCATCTTCGACGACTGGCAGGGCTACGGTAAAAGTGCTACCGCGACCTTCGCTGCTGGCAACCCAAACCACACCGCCATGACCTTCGACCAAGTGTTTGACAATTGCCAAACCCAAGCCTGTGCCACCAACCCCGCGCGTCCGCGCCCGATCAACTTTATAGAAACGCTCGAAAATTCGCGGAATCGCCTCGGCTGGAATGCCCGCGCCAGTATCGTGAATTGCCATAATCACCCAACGATTGCTTGGCTCAAGCATGCGGCTAAGATGATGGCCCAGTTCGCTACGCGAACGCAAGCCAGCTTCAATTGTAATCGTGCCGCCAGCATCAGTCCATTTAACTGCATTATGCAACAAATTGAGCAGCACTTGGCTAATTCGGTCGCGATCAACATAGACTTCGGGCAGATCAGGGGCAATTGTCACCGCCACTCGCAGATCTTTGCGCTTGGCTTGCGGCTGAATCCGATCATTAGCCCGTTCAACAATATCTTCGACTGGAGTTGGCTGCAATTGCAAGGCCGTGCGCCCAGATTCGATCTGCGAAAGTTCGTGCAATTCATCAACCAACTGCATCACCGCATCCAGCTCGGTATCGACTTGGCCCAGCATGCGTTGGGCTAATTCGGGTGGTGGCTGGGTTGCTAAAGTTTCAACCAAGAGTTTGATTGAGGCTAGTGGTGTGCGTAATTCGTGCGAAACGTTGGCCACCAAATCGCGCCGCGCCCGCTCCAGCAAACTCAGTTGGGTTAAATCGCGGGCTAGAATTAACGCGCCGCTTTCAGGCAATGGCTCACACCAAATCCGAATTGTACGATTCGAGAGCACTGGTTGCAAGGTTACTTGCTGCGGGTCGCGTCGCCTAATCGATTGCTCGATCATGGTATCGGCCTGATAATCGCGTACCAACGTAATCACGCTATGATTGACAACCGCATTGGCACTAACCCCAAATAATTTAGCCGCAACATCGTTACAATAACGAATGGTGCGGCCATCATTGACGACAATCACGCCTGCATCAAGCGCGGCGCTGAGCGTGCGAAACAACTGATTAAATGGATCGGCTGATGGGGTTGGGGCAACCACAGGCCGATTGCGTAAATAGGCCAGTTCACGGCGGAGATTGCGTTGACCACGCCAACCCCAAAGCAACGCGATCATCGTTGTCAACGCCAACAACACAATCCAAGTCATTAGTTTTTGCGCTCGCTACGGCTAAGTTGATCATTAAAACGATAGCCAATCCCACGCACAGTTTGAATATAAATTGGGTTGCTGGGGTCTACTTCAACTTTCTCACGCAGCCAACGCACATGCACATCGACCGTGCGCGAATCGCCTGGAAAATCGTAACCCCAAACTCGTTCGAGCAGCAAATCGCGCGAAAGCGCCATGCCACGGTTGCGCATCAAACACACCAACAAGTCGAATTCCTTCTGAGCGAGCGTAATTTCGTTGTTATCACGAAACACCCGACGACTGCCAGTATCGACCTTAAGATTGGCGGCGGTCAGCAATTCGCGTTCAACTCCGGTTGGTTGGCGGTCGGTACGACGCAAAATCGCTCGAACGCGGGCCAGTAATTCACCAAGGCTAAATGGCTTAATCACATAATCATCAGCGCCCAATTCCAAGCCAGCGATCCGATCAACTTCATCTTGGCGGGCAGTCAGCATCATAATCGGGATATTGGTTTCACGCCGTAAAATTCGACAGACTGAAAAGCCGTCGAGTTTGGGCAACATCACATCTAAAATCAGCAAATCGGGCTGTTCGGCGCGGGCTAAATCCAGCCCGGTAACTCCATCGGAAGCAGAAAGCACGGTGTAGCCTTCGCGTTCAAGGTTGTAACGGAGCGTATCGGCGAGCAGGGCTTCATCTTCTACAAGCAATATTGTGGACATAGATTGTCAGCACCATTGGGTATATACAATCAGCAAGGGGCGAATGCCCGCTGCTATTGTACCATTATCGTAAGTATGAGATATGCAGATTGATCCACGAAGGACACGAAGGACACAAAGGGGATATGACTATTGGCGCTAGGCTATCGGAACAATTTGTGAAATGACAATGATTTCGAAAAGCCAAAAGCCTATAGCCTACTCTCTTCGTGCGCTTCGTGTCCTTCGTGGATCAAAACGTTAGCTCTGCTCCGTCATTTATTTAGCTTTTGGGAAACCACGGCAAGAAGGCGCTGGTTTTAGCAATGTAATCGGCATACTGCGGCTTAGTTTTGATCATTGTGCGTTCTAACAGCAGCACACCTGAAATTCGAATAATCAGCCAGGTCATAAGCAAGGCACCGATAATTTGCCAATAGCTACCAGCGGCAATCGCAAAGAGCGCATAACCCCACCACACCGTCGCATCGCCAAAATAATTGGGGTGGCGGGTGTAGCGCCATAAGCCAGAGCGCATAACGTGGCCTTTGTTGGCCGGATTGGCCTTGAACCGTGCCATCTGCCAATCGCCAATCGCCTCAAAACCAAAGCCAATCAGCCAAACCCCAATTGCTAGATAATCGAGCCAATTCCAGCTTTTTGGGCCGATTTGGGCACCAAGTAAGGTCAACGAGATCAGCAACGCCAATACGCCTTGCAGCAAAAACACTTGGAAAAAGCTAAACCACCAATAGCGTTCAGCTCCATAGCGCTGACGAAACTCAACATAACGATAATCTTCAGGCTTGCCCCAATTACGCCAACCAATGTAAATTGATAAACGCAAGCCCCAAATTGTCACCAAACTGCTGATGATCAAACGGCGTTGAGCATCGCCCTGAGCTTGGCTAAAATACCACCAGGTCAAGGCCACAAAACACATGCCCCAACAGATATCCACAATGCTGGCATTGGTAATTTTGACACTCCACAACCACGCCAAGGTTAATGGAATCATTACCACCGCCAGACCCCAACCCCAGATTTGCCAAAAACTCATGCGAAACTCCCAGCGCTAACGCACCCAAATATCATAACCAGCCAAATGCACTCGTAAACGATAGGGCGCAACTTGCAACATAGCATCAAAGCCGATTGGGCGCACGGCTCCATAGGTCACAATGACCTTTGGTGGCTGGCTGCGCAGTTGCTGCAAGGTCTGGTCGAGGGCATTGGGCAAAATCGCTAAGGGGTAATCGTAGGGAAATCGGCTTGGCACAGCGTAATCGCCATACAAATAAATTTCTGGCTCAGCCGCCCAAACCCAGACGCTGGCCTGCTGGCCCACATTGCTATCGATCCATTCGACAACTTTGGGCGCGAGCGCAAAGAATTCACGGCCATCAACGCCATAGAGTTGTTCAATTTGGGCTTCGGGTGTTTTATTATACAACGGCCAGAGGCTGGCTAATGGCTGAATCGCTAGCAAAAACGCGATCACAACAATCGAAAAATCTTTGTATTGTTGCAAAAATCCCAGCCGAACTTTGGCCAAGCCGCCTGCAAAGACAGCCAAAGCGGGCACAAGCGCCTGATAATAATGCGGATAAGCGCGTAAACTTACAAAGGCGCTGGCAATCAAGCCGATGCTCCATAAGCCAGCCAGAGTTAAACTCGGCCCGTAGCGCCGCCGTCGCCAAGCCATGGTTGCGCCCACAATCCCCGCCACTAGCAGCAACAGGAGCGAGCGCCAAATCGGCCAAAGCTGGCTGATTGTGGCATCGGTTTGGTCGAGGTAAGCCGTGTTATACGTCCAAAGTGCTTCAACAAATTGGCTCCAACCACCAGCTAAGGCAAAATAGAGCAAAGTTGGAATCAACACCAGCGCCAAGCCGTCGATCACCAAAATTGCGCGGCCAAGCCGTTCGTTGACATCGCCTTTGAAGGCAATCGTGGTAATAATTAGCGCTGGCAAAATTAACAAAGCCACAGGTTTGGATAATAATGCTAAGGCTGCTGCCACGCCCGCCAACATCCACCAAGCTTTTTGTTGGCTATCAAGCGCTTTGAGGCCAAAAAGCAAGGCCAAGCAACTGGGCAAGAGCATAATTGCTTCGCTGTTGAAGGTCACGCCCTGCAAGAAAACTGCGCTATTCCAGCTGGCGACTAAAATTGCGGTGAGCACGCCCGCCGCTTCGGAGCGCCACAAACGCCGACCTGCTCGCCACATCACTAAAGTTGTGGCTTCCAGCCAGAGCGTCGCCCAAACCCGAATTGTTTGAATTGGCTCAGTGCCTAACAAAACTGGCGGAGCATAGGCAGCATAAACAAACGGTGGTTTATGATCAAATCGATCGCGGTAGGGAATTGCCCCATCAGCCCAATCGCGGGCAATGACGGCATAGGCAGCCTCGTCGCGCTCCAGTGGCAGTTGATGCAGTGGCATTCGTAAAATTACAATCAAGCCACAAACTGCCCCAATCACTGCCCACAAGGCTAAGCGTCGCCGCCGAAAACGTCGCAACATGCCTAAATTCCCCCACACCAAAATGCTGTTGTGCGCCATAATACTGGCAAATTGGCAAAAAGCCTAGCAAAAAAATAGCCCAGCCAAGCAGATTACTGCATGCTGAGCCAAATTCGGTCAATTAAACTTGGAGTTTAACCGAGATACAGCGCCATTACCAAGAAATGGCAAACGCTGCCGCCCATCACAAAGCCATGCCAAATTGCGTGGTTGTAGGGCAATTTTTCCCAGCGATAAAAGACCACGCCAGCAGTGTAGGTCAGACCACCAGCCACCAACAAGGCAAAGGCTCCAGTCGGCAAGCTCGCCACTAAATCATCCCAGGCCATCACCGATAACCAGCCCATGCCAACATACATCAAGGTTGAAAGCAATTCAAAACGTTTGATAAAAAACATTTTAAAGCAGATTCCGGCGAAGGCACAGCCCCAAATTAAGCCAAAGAGCGTCCAAGCCAAGCTACTTTGCATGCTCACCAACAAAATCGGGGTGTAGGTGCCAGCAATCAATAAATAAATAGCGCAGTGGTCGAAAATTTTCAATAAATATTTGGCGCGAGGGTTGCGAATGCTGTGGTAGAGCGTCGAAGCCAAATACATACAAATTAGGCTGACTCCATAGACCGTAAAGCTAGCAATTCGCCATGGATCGCCCGTGTTAATCGCCATAATCAGCAAAATCGCCAAGCCAGCCACGCTCAAGGCAACCCCAATCCCATGGGTAATTGCATTGGCTAATTCTTCGGCGGCGGAATATTCGGAGTAGTGGACGTTGCGTTCTTCAATTGCTTTTGCCATATGACCTCCAGCTAAGCTATGTTTTTGCTGGTTGCTATTATACCTTGTAATGCAAGGTACTTTGCAGTGAAAGGTATAGTTCTTTTGGGCTAGCCACAGTGGCGATCTTTGCTATACTTGGCGTGCAGCGTTGCACCACGAGAGCGAAGATTCCTGTAGTTCGAGGTATTTGCCATGGCCAATTTGCCAAGCTACGATTTTGCCGATTTAATCAAAGCTGACCATGATGCTGAATTTGTTTTGACATGTTTCGCTGAAGTATTACAAGAATTAGGCGAGGCTGAACTCGCTGCCTATCTTGGGTTGCCCACAACCGCCTCAATTAACCAAACAATTACGCCTGAACGAGCGATTCAAGCGGCATCGCTCAGCTTTCAATTGCTGAATATGGTCGAGGAAAATGCCGCTGCCCAACAACGCCGCATCCGCGAAGCTGCCGAAGGCTTTAATGCTGAAGTTGGGCTTTGGGGCAATACCTTGCAAAGCCTGAGCCAAGCTGGCTTCAGCGCCGAGCAGATTGGCGCTGCCTTAGGCCAGATTTATGTTGAACCAGTCCTGACCGCCCACCCCACCGAGGCCAAACGGGCGACCATGCTTGAGCATTATCGACGTTTATATTTGCTGTTGGTCAAGCGCGAAAACCCCATTTGGACTCCGCTGGAGCAACAGGCGCTGCGCGATGAGATTAAAGTTGAGCTTGAGCGGCTTTGGCGCACTGGTGAGATTTTCCTTGAAAAGCCGAGCGTCGCCGATGAATTGCGCAATATTTTGCATTATTTGCGTCATGTGTTTCCCGCCAGTTTGGTAACGCTCGATTTGCGTTTGCAACAGGCTTGGCAATTGCAAGGCTTTGATCGGCGGTTGTTACCAACAACCGAGCAATTACCGCATGTGCAGTTTGGTACATGGGTTGGCGGCGATCGCGATGGACATCCCTTGGTTACGGCGGCGGTCACGCGCTTTGCTTTGCAGGAGTTGCGCCGCAATGCGCTTGAGGTTTTGCACGAACAATTAGTTCAACTAGTGATCAAATTAAGCTTATCTGATCGCTTGCAACCACCGCACGCCGCCTTGCTTGAAGCCCTCGATGCTAGTGCGGCTGCGTTGGGCCAACGGGGGCAAATGGCCTTGGCACGGAATCCCGAGGAGCCATGGCGACAATGGATCAACTTAATCATAGCGCGATTGCCCGAATCAGGCCAACTACGCCAGCCTTGGCAGTATCGCAGTAGCAGCGAAACTGTGGCTGACCTGCAATTTTTGGCCGAGCAACTGCATGCTGTTGGCGCACAACGGCTTGTTTTGAATGATCTTCAGCCTGTGATTCGCAGTGTGCAAACTTTGGGCTTTCACAGCGCCGTGCTCGATATTCGCCAAAACAGCAAATTCCACGATTTGGCGGTAGAACAATTGCTGCAAGCTGCTGGATTCAGCGATTATCAATTTAGTAGTTGGCCCGAGGAACAACGGCTCGAATTGCTCAATCGCGAGTTGCAAAGTGCCCGCCCATTTGCCCACCCTAGCCTTGAGTTGGGCAACGAAGCGAGCGCTGTGCGCGATTGCTATCGTGTGTTGGCCGATGAAATTGCCCAGCATGGCACGGCAGGCCTTGGCTCGTTGATTATCAGCATGACCCGCAGCCTCTCGGATTTGCTGGTGGTGTATTTGTTGGCACGTGAAGCTAGCTTGTTATACGTTACTGAGGCTGGTTTGGCGTGTGTGCTGCCAGTTGTGCCATTATTCGAAACGATCGAAGATTTGGAAATTAGCCCTGGTATTCTCGATGCGTTTTTGGCGCATCCGGTCAGCCAAGCGAGCCGAGCGTTGCGCCAAACTAGCGTGCAACAGGTGATGGTTGGCTATAGCGATAGCAACAAAGATGGCGGCATTTTGGCCAGTTTGTGGAGCTTGTATCGGTCGCAAGGCACGCTAGCAGCGGTCGGAGCCAAGCATCATGTGCGAGTACGTTTCTTCCACGGTCGTGGCGGCACAATCAGCCGTGGCGCTGGTCCAACCCACCGTTTCTTGAACGCGCTACCAGCAGCGGCCTTGGCAGGCGATTTGCGCATGACCGAGCAAGGCGAAACCATCGCCCAAAAATATGCCAACCATATCACGGCGGTCTATAATTTAGAATTAATGGTGGCGGGCGTAACCGAAGCCACTTTGCTTGGCTCGCAGCGTGATCAAACGCCCCACAGCCTTGCCCCAATCATGGATGTACTGACTGCCTACAGCCGCCAACGCTACGAAACCTTGATTCAAACACCTGGTTTTATTCAGTTTTTTGGTCAAGCCACGCCGATTGATGTGATTGAGCAAGGCAAAATCGGCTCACGCCCTGCCCGCCGCACTGGCCAACGCACCCTTGGCGATTTGCGGGCAATTCCATGGGTATTTAGCTGGAGCCAAGCCCGCTTTTTTCTTTCTGGTTGGTATGGGGTTGGCAGCAGCTTGGCATGGCTCGCCGAGCAACATCCTGAACAGTTTGACCAACTCAAACAAGCGGCCTTTGAATGGTATCCGTTGAAATATTTATTAACCAATGTCAGCACCAGCATGCTCTCGGCTGATCTGGCAACCATGCAAGCCTATAGCCAGTTGGTCGAAGATCCAAGCGTGCGCCAGCCGATTATGGCGGCCATTGAGGCTGAGTTTAAGCAAACCCAACAGCAACTAGAGCTGATTTTTGGCGGGAGTTTGGCCGAACGTCGCCCACGGATTTATCGTATGTTGCAAGGTCGTCAGTCACGATTAAGCCAATTGCATCAGCAACAAATCAATTTGCTGCATACATGGCGCAGCCTGCCCAGCGAGCAAATTCCAGAGCGTGAGCGATTGCTAACCCAGTTGTTGCTCACGGTCAATGCGATTGCTAGCGGCCTACGCACGACTGGCTAAAAATCATGGTTCGTAAAATTCCCTCACCCCCTTACAAGGGTAGGTTGTTACCAATCCATTGATCACCACCCTTCCGTCCCGCCTCAAGGCGGGAAACGCAGGGGGCTTTAATCCCCCTGCACCCCCTCAAGGACATTTGGCGGTGAACAGACATCTACCGATGAACCAAAGAATTGGTGGTGCGCAGTTAAGTTCGCCCCTTCTCCCGCCGCAGTGGGAGAGGGGTCGGGGATGAGGGATTTTAACTAATGTTTCAGGCTGGCTTCGCCGTGAAACCGCTCTAAAGCGGCCCGTTCGAGCGCTTCGCGATGGTCAGGGTGAGCAATATCGATCAAGGCTTTAGCGCGTTCGCGCAAGGTTTTGCCATACAAATAAGCTACGCCATATTCAGTGACGATATATTGAACGTGGGCACGAGTGGTCACGACGCTAGCGCCTTCGTGCAGCACTGGCACAATCCGCGATTCGCCACGACGGGTAGCTGAAGGCAGGGCAATAATTGGCTTGCCGCCCTCGGAGAGCGCTGCTCCGCGCATAAAGTCCATTTGGCCGCCCACCCCTGAATACTGGAACGTGCCAATTGAATCAGCACAGACTTGGCCCGTCAGATCCACTTCAATCGCACTGTTGATTGCCGTAACATTGGGGTTGCGCCGAATCACGCTGGTATCGTTGATGTAGGTGATGTCGAGCATGGCGATCTGCGGGTTATCATCGACGAAATCATACAATCGCCGCGTGCCCATCATAAAACCACCAACGATTTTGCCGGGGTGGGTTTTCTTCATGCGTCCGTTGATGATGCCGCGTTCAACCAAATCGATAATCCCATCGGAAAACATTTCGGTGTGAATGCCCAAATTTTTGTGGGTGGTTAATGAAGCTAGCACGGCATCAGGAATCGCCCCGATACCCATTTGCAAGGTTGCGCCATCGCTGACCAAGCCCGCAATATGGCGGCCAATCGCCCGTTCAACATCACTCAAAACGGCTGGCGCATGTTCATAAATTGGCTCATCGACCTCAACCGCAAAGTTAATCCGATTGATATGAATGTGGCCATCGCCATGGGTGCGGGGCATATGCGGGTTGATTTGGGCAATTACACATTGAGCAACTTCGACGGCTGCTCGGGTGACATCGACCGAAACGCCCAACGAGCAAAACCCATGTTGATCAGGTGGCGAAACTTGAATTAATGCCATATCAAGCGGCAAAATTCCCCGCCGGAACAAGCCTGGAACTTCGCTCAAAAAGACCGGAACATAATCAGCTTCACCAGTTACCACGGCGCTCCGAATATTCGAGCCAATAAATAACGCGCGGGTATGAAAACTTTCGCGATATTTGGGATCGGTATATGGTGCTGGCCCTTCGGTATGAATATGCACCAATTCGACGCTGCGTAATTCATCGGCGCGAGCAACCAAAGCCGCAATTAATTGTTGAGGTGCTGCGGCAACACTATGAATAAACACACGATCGTGTGATTTAATCGCTTGAACAGCTTCGTTCGCTGAAACGTAACGCATACTAAGCCCCCTAAATCGTTGGTTGGTGTAGCCTCGGCTACATCTCTATTGTGACCGATTTCTTGCCAGCACGAAGTGAAAAGAGCCATGAAATGGGTTAAGGTTTAGCAACATCAAACGATTCAAAATTGTGGCTAGATTTGACACAGACACCCGTTATAATACATCTGTTCGATTAAATTGGAGGATGCATGCATGGCCGTGTCAGAGCAGACGGTTGCCCGCGCCGCAAGCTTGCGCGATGAATTGAATCTATACAATCATCATTATTATACGCTTGATGCACCGCTGGTCAGCGATGCTCAATACGATAGTTTATTAAATGAATTGCGGGCGATTGAGGCCGAATATCCCGAATTACGCACCCCCGATTCGCCGACCCAACGGGTTGGTAGTGCTCCGTTGAGCAAATTTCCCAAAGTGCAGCACCCTGTGCCAATGTTGAGCCTTGGCAATGCCTTTAATGCCGATGATTTGGCCGCGTGGCGACGACGCGCTGAACAAATTATTGGTACGCAGCCGATGAGCTATACCGTTGAGCCAAAAATTGATGGCTTGGCCGTGGCATTAACCTATATTAATGGGGTATTTAGCGTTGGCGCAACCCGTGGCAACGGCGAAATTGGCGAGGATATTACCGCCAACCTACGCACAATTCGCGATGTGCCCTTGCGGCTGCAACCAATCGACGGCCAAGCCTTGCCCGAACGCATCGAAGTGCGTGGCGAGGTCTATTTGCCTATCGAATCGTTTAATCAATTGAATGAACGCCAAGCCCATGCTGGCGAAAAAGTCTTTGCCAATCCACGCAATGCTGCCGCTGGATCGTTGCGTCAGCTCGATTCAACGATTACTGCTAGCCGTCCGTTGCGCTTTTTTGCCTACGCTGTCGGCCCTTTCAGCGGCGTTGAACTCAAAAGCCAAGCCCAAACCCTTGATACCTTGCGCACTTATGGGTTTAGCGTTAATCCCGATACGCGGCTTTTTGCTGATTTTGAGGCGGTAATCGAATATTGCCACGAGTGGATGAGCCGCCGTGAATCGCTAAGCTACGAAGTTGATGGCGTGGTAGTTAAAATTAATGATTTTGCCATGCAACGTGAATTGGGCGTGGTTGGTCGTGATCCACGCTGGGCGATTGCCTATAAATTTCCAGCTCGCGAAGAAACCACCACCTTGCTCAATATTGTGATCAATGTTGGTCGCACTGGTAAATTGATTCCCAATGCTGTGCTCGAACCTGTCAGTTTGGGCGGCACGACGGTGCAGCATGCCTCGTTGCACAACGCCGATTACATCATCAGCCGCGATATTCGCATTGGCGATCGGGTTGTGGTCAAACGGGCTGGCGATGTGATTCCCTATGTGATTGGGCCAATCGTTGAGGCTCGCACTGGCGACGAGCGAGTTTGGCCAGCGCCAACTCATTGTCCAACTTGTGGTCAGCCAGTCGAGCAAATTGGCGATGAAGTTGATATTTATTGCGTCAATAATACTTGTCCTGCGCGTTTGATTCGTTCAATCGAACATTGGGTCAGCCGTGGCGCGATGGATATTGTGGGCATGGGCGAGCGCCAAGCCAGCCAATTTGTCGAAATGGGCTTGATCAAATCGATTCCTGATATTTATCGTTTGACGGTTGATAGCTTTGGGGGGCGTGAAGGCTATGGCGAACGGCGCGTCGCTAATTTGCTGAATGCGATCGAAGAATCCAAGCGACGCCCGCTTGATCGTGTCATCACCGCTTTGGGGATTAACGGAGTTGGAACGGTGGCGGCGGCGGATTTAGCCCGCTATTTCCGTTCATTGCCAGCCTTAGCCCAAGCCACGATTGAGCAATTGACCGCGATTGAGGGGATTGGTGGCAGCACCGCCCAAAGCGTGGTCGATTTCTTCAATACGCCAGCCAACCAACAATTAATCGCCGAATTATTGGCTTTAGGCCTCAAAGCCGAGCCTAGCGAAGTTGCTGAATTGCAGAGTGATCGTTTGGCGGGCAAAAGTTTTGTGATCACTGGAACCTTGCCTGGCATTAGCCGCGAAGCCGCTCAAGCCTTGATCGAAGCCCATGGCGGCAAGGTTGGCGGTAGCGTCAGCAAGAAAACTGATTATTTGCTGGCAGGCGAGGCAGCTGGCTCGAAATTGACCAAAGCCCAAAGTTTAGGCGTAAAAGTGCTGAGCATGGATGAGTTGCATGCGCTACTGGTCGATGAATAGAGCCTGAGCTTTGGTTGATCCACGAAGAGCACGAAGTTACACGAAGGGCGTAAAGGCTGAAACCGCGAAGAACGCGACGATCGCGAAGGATGTTAAGTTTTAGGCTGGCATCCTTCAGCTTAATTTTAGCCACAGATTAGCACAGATTGATGATATTATGTTTCTTTTTAGAAGAATCATTTATAATTATTAAGGATTTTTAGTATAATTGTTATTTGATTGTTCTTGATTTTTTCGTTGTCTGGGGCCTCGGCGAATGGAACGACGTTTTTTAGTATAATTAGTATTTGATTGTTCTTGATTGCCATCAATGTCATTGAACATACTCAGATTGGAATCGTTAATTGTAGTATCGGTGAAATTTATATTAGGCATACTCGTATTAGATTGGTGAATTGTTTTTTTATTAAAGTTTATAATATAATATTTTTCGTAGCTACTGTCAATATTTAAAGATAGTACTTTTATGACTTTATCAATGAATTTCTTGTCTTCATGGATTATTATTGATGATAAATTTGATCCTGCACTGGAAATAATTAATAATCCATACTTATTAGGCATAGAAGCCCAATAGAAAATTAATCCAAATAATGATAATACAAGTAATGAATTTATTATTGTAGATATAGATTCTGTGTCATTTCTGCCAAAATCACTGAAAAAAATATCTTTGTTGATAAGGAGTAAAATCATAATAATTAGACACCACATCCAAGGGAATTTATTAATGATCTTAGCTGTTGAAAAGCCTGCAATATTAGGTATTTGGTATACAGTATTCCCAAATATAAGCCTTTTTCCTTGAATTTGAATAATATCGGTACGGATTTCTTGAACCGTATTTTTCTTGAGTATTAACGATTCATTTGAGTTCGTATTGGTTTGAGTACTACTAGGAGTAAAGTTTGCCTGAGGATACATAGAAACTCCATCCAAACTCAGATTATAAAATTAACTTATCCTAACAAAGGATTATTGCTAAGTCAATATAGTATTTCTAATATCAAAGCCCTAAAAAAAGGCTATCGACCATTGAAATATTCCAATAGCCAATAGCCAATAGCCCTACTTCTTCGTGCCCTTCGTGTCCTTCGTGGTTAAAAACTAACGATCAATCCTTATACGGATCAAACTCGTTTTCACCAGCCATTGCTACGCCCAGCGGCTGCAAGGTATGTACAATCTTGATTGTATTGGCGTGGTGGTTGAGCACCTCAGGCAATCGTTTGTAGCAATGGGGCGATTCATCAGTGCCTGCGCCACGTAATTCAACCCCTTGCTGTTGAATCCACTCATTCATCATCTCGCGCGAAATTTTGCCAGGTGCAATCACTTTGCCCGTGCGATAATTAATTTTGCCGCGAGCAGCGGTGCGGCTCATCACCCGACCAGCGCCATGCACGGTTGAATGCAAGGCAGTTTGGGCTTCGGGCGAGTCAACGCCTTCTAAAATAACCGAAATATCGCCCATGGAGCCGCCAACAAAGCCACGCTGACCAGGAAAGGCGGGCGTTGCACCCTTGCGGACTACCCACAAATCCACGCCGTTGTGAGTTTCGCGCCAAGCAAAATTATGGTGATTATGCACTTCTTCAAGGATAGTTGCGCCTAAAATGCGGGCAACCTCAGCACAAACCCAATCGCGGCCAGCGTAGGCATAGCGCCCAGCCAAGGCCATACAACTCAAATATTGCTCGCCCAAATCCGAGGCAGTTGGCAAAATCAACGGCGCAACATCCATGCCATCTTTGGCCCCGCCTGCCTCTAAAAAATAGGTCGCGGTTTTGTGGCCTAAGCCTCGCGAGCCAAAGTGCACGCCAATCCATGTCCGATCAAGCTCATCAGCGAATAAATCGACATAATGATTGCCTGAGCCAATTGTGCCAAGCTGATTGCGGGCAGTTTGTTTCAAGCTTTTGACCGCTGGAACTTGCCAAGCTGGGTCGTCAAACAAGTCGTGATCAACGCTTTGGCGGTTGTTCAGGCCAACCCCAAACGACAACGAACGCCAGATGTCGTCCATAATCGGCTTGATTTTAGCGCGAACTTCGCTGGCTGGCAGATCGAGCAAGACGGCTTTGTTGCCGCAAGCGATATCGTAGCCAACGCCGGAAGGACTAATTGCATCACGATAAGCGACTACGCCGCCAATTGGCACCGCATAGCCCTTATGATGATCTGCCATCAACGCCACTGCATCGGCCTCAAGCGCACAGGTTTTAATCTGGCTCAAGGCTCCTTGATCGATTGGATCGCCCCAGATTGGAATGTTCTCAACGTACTGCACGAATCTGCTCTCCTATCGCTTAAAACAAAATTGGGCTATAGCATAGCATAGCCCAGTTTAACATTTGCTCGTTCGTAGGGATGATTATTTTAGGCGGCAACGATAAAGCGCAATTCAGTTTGCCATGGATCGTGCACAACCAGCCCATCGACTTGCTCTTGAACCGCGACTTCAGCCACTTGCAAGCGCTGACGCACGATTTCAAGCGCCGCTTGGTTGGGCATAATAATTTCAAAATAGCCTAAACCTGCGGCATCGTTGGGTTGCTGTGGGCCGTTTTGGCTTTGCCACACATTCAAGCCGAGATGGTGATGATAGCCACCTGCGCTGACAAATAGTGCCCCGGGATAATGGGCCACAATATCAAACCCCAACACCCCGTGATAAAATTCTTCGGCTTGGCGCAAATTACCTACTTGTAAATGCATATGGCCAATCTTCGTGCCAGCAGGAATGCCTGCCCAAGCGGGTGCAGTCGGGGTTATTTCGGCCAAAACTCCATACAGATCAAGCGATTCGGTGACCATGTGCACTTCGCCATTCGCTCCCCAGCGCCATTCGTTGCGCGGTCGATCACGGTAAATTTCTAAGCCATTGCCATCGGGATCATCGAGATACAAAGCTTCGCTGACCGCATGATCCGAAGCGCCAAAGCGATAGCGCACCGCTAACAAACGCTGCAACACATAGGCCAAATCGAGGCGGGTTGGCAAGAGAATTGCGGCGTGATACAAGCCAGTGGTATGGCTCGGGTGGCGCTTTAAGCCAGCTTCAACATCCAAACGTAGCACAACCTGATTGGGCGAACCCAACAAAATTGTTGATTCAGTTTGTTCTAAAACCTGAAAACCAAGTAAATCGCGATAAAACACTAATGAGCGGCCAGCATCGGCGACACGCAGGGTAGTTACGCCGAGCGTTGTAGCGGCATCGATGGATTGTGGCGTAATCGTGCGAAATGTAGCCATAAAAATAAAGTCCTTTCGAGCAATCAGTACAGCGTTGTTACTGTCAAGCTGTACCCATTCTACGCCCGATTTGTCCTTAATGTTGTCCCCTGATTTATCCTTGTTTGCGTCACAATTCGGCTTGATGCGCTTGATTTGGCTCGATCGGCTGAATGAGCACCAAGCCTTGTTCATCAATGTTAACCATGATTGGGATCTGTGGTGGTGGTATCGCCTGCCATTGAAGATAACGCCCGAGCAGCCAGAATGTTGCTGCTCCAACGATCAAGGCCAAAACAATCATGCCGCCACCTAAAGAATAATTGAAACAGAGCCAGAGCATGGTCACGCGTATCACTCCAAGCGCAAAGCATAGCCAAGCCGTGCGTGCAACCATTTTTTGGCGAGCAAACATCCAGCCAAATGGGGCATAAACCAGCAAGAGCTGCATTGGCCAGTGGTAGGCAAACACAATTGAGCCAGCCGCAAAATCGCTGCCCACTAAACTCAAAAGGTAGCCATAATCCCACCAGAGCATACAAGGAATCAGGTAGAGCAGGCTGACAAATGGCTCGATCAGGTTGAGCAATACCGGTCGTAACGTTCGGCGCAAATCAGGGCGTTGGCGATATAGCCCAATTGCCTGCCTCAAAAGCAGGCCAGCATAGCCAGTCAGCCCAAAAATCCCTGCAAATAAAGCGATTAAGCCTAGATAGTCCATCGGGTTTACTCATTTAATAGATAGCGCAATCATTCTATTCCATGATTGTTGAAATTTGGCTTGTTTCTGGATTGACTGATCCAATCGCCAGTTGTTGGTTGTGAATGGTTACTGCTTGGCTTGGGTGTTGCAAAATGGTTTTTGCATGGTCATACATTTTGCGATAAACATACATGCTTAGCCCAAATACTCCAAATAAAAGTGGGAAATAGGTAGCCTCTTGTACCGCAATGAGTGCAATATAGACACCATAGATGCGTAATAATCCATATTTTAAGCTTAATCGGGCAGTTTGGCGGGTTATATGACGGCCCAGCAAACCAAACATTGGCACAATCACTAAAGAAAGCAGCATTGGCCAATAGAAGCTTAAGCAAAACAGTAACATCTCAATATTACTTTGACCTAGCGATCCAGTTAAAAATCCCCATTGCCACAAGGTTTCTGAGATAGTCCAAAGGGATCGATAAAAATCATCACCTGTAATCAAAGTGAGACTAACTAACCAACAACTTGTTGTGATTGGTTCAAGCAAATTGATGTTGATTAACCACCAAGAACCCTTTGCGTGACTGCTAGGCATCTTTTGAATACGACCAAGCAAGACCAGCAGCCATAGATTCATCACGACGATTAAAATGCCAACTATGCCAAACGTAATTAATGATATGTATATGCCCCATCCGCCAACACTTACCGATAGTAAATGCATAACCTTGTCTCCTTAACGATTAAAAAACGCTAATAACATGGTGACATGGCTAAATGGCGAAAAAGTGGCGCTTGATTGCGGAAATTGTTCTTCAAATGGATGTAAATTGGATTGAGCACAATAAAAAACCACTCCTGTTTGCAGAAGTGGTTAAGTTTGGTGTCAGCGTACATTAATGCTCAAATAGGTTGTTCAAAAGCAGGCCAGTATAGCGATTTAGCCCAAAAATCCCTGCAAACAAACCTAGAGAGAACGTGGGGTTTACTCAATCGATGGAACAATCGCTTGAATCGCAAGGCCATGCTGATCGAACACAACGGCAAGTGACGATTGGGCCATTAATGATTTGTAATAGCTATTAATCAGCCGCAACGACCAGATGCTTAAGCCAATCGCAATCAAAATCGTCGCTCCAACCATAATGAAATTGAAGCACAACCAGACCATGACTAAGCGCATTGCTCCCGTCCAGAGGCTGCGGATAGCAGTTGCCCGCACTTGCGCTTGAGGGATAAATAATAAGGCGATTACTGGAATTCCAATCAGCAACAGGGCCATTGGCCAGTAGTAGGTAAAAAAGCTTGAGGTTGCTGCCAAAGGCTCGCCAACTGAACCAATCAGCGACTCGAAATCGAAGTATATTAATTGAATCAGCAGCCAAACCCCCATGATAAAGGGTTCGGCTAAATTAACCAGCAGTAGCCAAGCTGAAGTGCGCAAATCTGAGCGCTGTTGAGCTAATTGCACCACCCGATTAAAAATGATGCCCACATGAATATAGAAACCCAAAACACATAAACCTAGCACAAGTAAAATCATAATGCTCATCGCCTACTCCTTGTGATGATTGGCAACTCTAATCTTGCTCAATTTAGTTTAATCATCTTAGCAGGCTAGGTTATGTTAAATCAATACCTCTTATGGTCTAGCTGAAGTATCAATCTGCATCTAATTGCTTGGTCATGGCACAACAAAAAACCACCCCTGCAAACAGGAGTGGTTTGGGTTTGGTGGGCGGTACTGGACTCGAACCAGTGACCTCGTCGGTGTGAACGACGCGCTCTAACCAACTGAGCTAACAGCCCATTGCCTTCAAGGCACTGCCGAGTATAGCATAGGCCTTGGCTTTGCGCAAATTGTGGCGTTGAGGAAGTGTTGATCCACGAAGGACACGAAGCGCACGAAGGAGACGAAACCACGAAGAACGCGAAGAGCACGAAGGGTGAGGGGCAGGAGTCAGTGACTAGGTAATTCAAATCTGACTCCTGATCGCTGGCCCCTGACCCCTAAATCCGCTCTGCGTTACATGGCGCTCTCGATTTGCCTTTTGATTTTTGCCTTCTGACTTGAGCCTATGCTCTATGTTCTTCCTCGTGGTCTGCAATTTGCTCAAATAAACCTAGCGATTGTGGTTTATTAGAAGGAATTGTGACGATGTTGAAACCAATTTTTGGGATAGCGCGAGTGCTGATTGCTGCGCAGGTTGGCTCGTATCTTGGCGATACGCCCAAGCATGGTGCTGGTACGCCCAAGGGTTTGGCGCTTGGCCCAGTTAACGTGACGCTTTCGAATGTGGCTCCAGCAGCGGTCGTAGGCCTGCTCTGTGGCAATTCGATGATCTATTCGTTGCTGACAAGCTATGCCTTGAGCAGCATTATTGGCGATAAATTTGAGGAAAAGGTTTTGCAGCAAATTGGGCAATAAACAATGCGCCCAAGTTTCAAGGCTTGGGCGCTGGCTTGATTACTTACTTTGGGGTGCTTCGACTGCCAAGACATAGCCAGTGCCACGCACGGTCAAAATATAGCGTGGATTTGATGGATCTGGCTCGATCTTTTGGCGCAAGTGGTAGATATGCGGTTTGAGCAATTCGGCGGCTTCGCTGCTTTCGGCCTCGTAGCCTTGGGCACAACGTAACAAATTGGCGTAGCTCATCACCAATCCTGCTTGCTGAGCCAAACAACTCAACAAACGAAATTCGGTTGGCGTGAGATTCAGGGTTTGGTCGCCAAGCCGCGCCATTTGTCGCCATAAGCCAATTTCTAGCTCACCGACGCGAATCCATTGATCGCCAGCTGGCTGTTGAGTTGGGGTTTCGCTTGGCTCTTGTTGTTTGCCACCAAGCTCGCTAACCACCGTTTGTAGCGTATTCATGAGGCTTTTTTTATGCCGTTGATCGGCTTGAGCCTCAAGCGCACTCTTGACTCGCGCCAGCACATCTTGCGGGCTAGAAGTTTTGAGCATATAGTCGAACACACCCAAATGAATGCCTTCGATCGCGCTATCGAGCGAGCCATGGCCGGTCAAAATCAAAATTGCTGCATCGGGATAGCGTTCGCGTACCCGTTGCGCCACGGTAATGCCATCAACGCCAGGCAAGCGCAAATCCAAAAGAAACAAATCGAAAGGCCGTTGGGCAATGCGGTCGAGTGCTTCCTCTCCGCTATCGGCAGTTTGCACATCGTAGCCCCGTCGCCGCAGTAAATCGCCGAGGGTGGCGCGAATGGGAAATTCATCATCAACTAATAAAATCGAAGCTTGACTCATCGAAGAATACTCCTAGTTAGGTTGGTAGGGTAGCACAACACGGAAGGTCGAGCCAACCCCAACGGTGCTGTCAACCTCGATTTGGCCACCATGCTGGGTCACAATATGGGCACTAATCGGCAAACCAAGACCGGTTCCATTGGGTTTGTTGGTAAAAAATGGCTCAAACAGGTGTGCCCGAATATCATCAGGAATGCCTGTTCCCGTATCGCAAATTTCTATTGTAACAAAGCTGGTGGCAGCTTCGGTTGTGACGGTTAATGTACCACCGTTGGTCATCGCATCCAATGCGTTCAACACCAAGTTCAAAAAGACTTGGCGTAGTTGGTCGGCGTTGCAAACCACCGCTGGCAAATGGATATCAGGCGTAAATGTGATCATGGTGTTGTTATGGCGGGCGTGCAAGCCAGCTAGCGCTAAGGTTTCTTCGATCACGGCGTTCAGATCGGTGGGAGCCATCTCGCCGCGCATCGGGCGATAAAAATCACGCATGCGTTCGATAATTCCGGCGATGCGGGTTAATTGATCGCGGGCTAATTGCATCACAGTTGATTCGCGCACTTCTTCGGGCAAATCTTCTTCGAGCAATAGCAAGGCATTGCGGGCCGCATACAGCGGATTGTTAATTTCGTGGGCAATCGAGGCTGAAAGCTGGCCTACCGCTGCCAAGCGTGCGCCTTGTAACAAGGCGGCTTCAGCGGCACTGACCCGTTGGGTTAAGCGATGTTCATGCTCTTTGGCAAGTTTCTTTTGCTCGGTCACATCGCGTACCACTGCAATAATTAACAATTGATCAGCGGTTTTCAATGGGCTAAGGCTAATTTCGGTGTAAAACTCAGTGCCATCACTGCGCCGCGCCAATAAATCTGAGCCAATGCCCATTGGGCGGGTGCGTGGCTCGCGGGTGTAATTACTGCGATAGGCCACATGCACGCCACGCACGCGCTCGGGAATCAACAATTCGATTGGTTGACCAACCATCGATTCACGATCATAACCAAAAATAGCCTCGGCTTGGGCATTGACCACGCTAATAATGCCGTGGGCATTGACAATCACCACGCCATCAGGAGCCGCCTCTAACAAACTTTGAAAAAGCGGCTCGGCTGGTTGGGTTGCCAATTGATGGCGTAATAACTCAACTTCACGTTTAAGGCTAGCATTTTCTGTTTCAAGCTGTTCACGACTCAGCATACCAAAAACTCCCTTGAATGATTGGCAATCATAGCATATTTGCAGGCGAGGGGTCAGGGTTGATCCACGAAGGCCACGAAGGGCGCGAGGGTTGAAACCACGAAGGGCACGAAGATCGCGAAGCTTTATTTTTAGCCACAGATTGACCCAGATTTATATGATTATGCTTCAATTTCCATCCCCTGAATCCTGACCCCTGAATCCTGACCCCTGAATCCTCTGCGTCTCTGTGTTAAATACCGATGCTCTATTCAGTCTCAGCTTTTTGACTTTTGACTTTTGACTTTTGACTTGCTCTCCGTTCCTGCTTGCCACGCGCCAAATGCTGCTTGATCAACCCTTCAACTTCGCTGCGATCAGCGGTGATTTGGGCTTGAATTGCACGGCGCGTGGCGAGGGTTTGCTTGAGATTGCGGCCATGCCAGAGCCAAATATTCAGCATTGCCAGATTGCGCTGGCGCAAACTTACAATCGCCGTTTTGGCCAGCATGCGCAGGCTATAGCCCAAAACCGCCGACCATGGCCGTAACTTTAGGTAGCAATACAAGCCATTTTTGCTGCTTTCGACCAGCCAGCGCTGGCCGCCGCCGCTACCGCCACGCTCGTGTACCACCAGCGCCTCGAAATCTTCGAGCACCTGCCAACCTAACAACCACGCTCGCCAGCACAATTCAGTATCTTCCCAATACAAGAAAATAGCTGGATCGAAACCGCCAATCGCTTGCCATGCACTACGCCGCAAAAGCATTGCACAGCCTGGCACAGCCGCCGTGATCGCCACACCTTGACGGGTTGGCAGCGCTTGATTGGGATACAAGGTGGTTGGGCAGATAATCGCTGCTTGGGGATTGGTTGCTAGATGTTGGCGCAAAAGAGTTAGCCAATTGGGCGTTATTTGTACATCGGGATTGAACAATAAAAAATACTCGCCAGTCGCTGCCGCCATACCTTGATTACAGGCCGCACCAAAGCCTTGATTATGCTGATTGGCAATCAGCTGAACATGCGGATACTGCTGACGCACCAACTCGGCAGACCCATCGCTCGAAGCATTATCAACCACAATTAATTGATAATTGTCGTCGTTGGTCATGGCGAGGCTGGCAAAACAAGCGGGCAATAGGGCGGCGCTGTTATAGCTCACGATGATAATCGAAATTTGGCCTGGAATCATGCGGGTTTCTCAAATAAACGGCGATAGACTGCCGCTGTTTGGTTGGCAATCTGGCCCCAATCAAGCGCTTGAACTGTTTGGAGCGCATTTTGGCGCAAAGCTTGTCGGTCGGGATGAGCAGCGGCTCGTTGCAACGCGGCCCTTAGACTAGCCGCATTATTGACCTCAAACAAAAAGCCATTCTCTCCATCGCGAATCAATTCGCGGACTGGCGGCAAATCAGGCGCAACGACAGGTGCTGCATACGAAAGTGCTGCCAGCAACATGCCTGAGGTCAAGGTTTTGCGATAGGGCAACACTACCACATCGGCGGCGGCAAACCAAGCAGGCAAGAGAGAATCGGCAATAAACTGGGGCCGTAGCGTGATGCTGGGGTTGGTTGCCTGTTGTTGCAATTGCTCAGCATAGCGTTGATCTTTGGCCGCGCCCACGATCAGCAAACGGCCAAGCTCGGCTGACCACGCTTCAAGCAACAATTCCACACCTTTGTAGGGTCGCAATGTGCCAAGATTGAGCGCAACAAAGCCTTCGGGCGTTAGTTGCAAATGCTTACGGGCTGCCGCTTGCTCCCAAGCTTCGCCATAGACACCAATATACGAGCCATGGGCAATTACTTGGGTTTTTGTAGCAACCTGATAACGTTGATCGAGCAGTTGGGCAGCGGGCTGCGAATGTACAATAATTTGCCCAGCCGCCTGCGCCATCGCCTGATAACAACGCTGCGCCCATTGAGGGTAACGCAATTCATGCGGCTCCAAGTTGTGAGCCGTCCAAACCAATTTTGCCTCACGCAAAGCCAGCAAACGCAATAGCGCAATAAAGCTTATGCTGCGCAATGCCGTTGCCGCTTGGTTAGGCTGCTGGGTTAGTTCATCGAAAAAATGCCAATGCAACACCCGCTGACCGCCATGCAACAAGCCATGACGCAAGGTTTGGGCAAACGGCTGACGTGCAATCTGCACATCAGGCCAGGCGGCAAATGGCGCATACAACAAATCAAGATATGGGTTGGTTGCCAGTAAACGCGGAATCGGATAGATCGTGATACTCATAATTTTGCGTTGGCCGCCAAACGCGACCAACGCCCTGCAAAATAATGCTATGGTGTGGGAATTCCACGATAGCTGTTGGTTCCGCCGCCAGTCGTGAAATACAACGTGCCATTAATCTCGCCAATAATGCCCGAATAACGGGTTGCTGGCAAGTTGTTAGGCATTTGTGCCCAAGTATTCGTGGCCGGATCATACACATAAATCGTGTTATGTTTGGTTCCGTTGGTAGTTTGGCCAGCAAAGACGAAAATTTTACCGCCAAGCGCCAAGGTCGAATGGCTAATATGGTTCAAGGCCAACGGAATATCGGCCATTTGTTCCCACATGTTGGTGGCAGGATCATAACGATGCACATCGTTATCGACGGTTAAACTACCATCGTGGCCATGCTGACCGCCAATATAGTAGAGTTTGCCATCAAGCACCACTCCGCCAGCATGTTGACGTGGATTGGGCAACTCGGCATAGGTTAATTGGTTGGTTTGAGTCACCCAACCAGTCGCCAAATCATTCAAATCGAGCACAAAATGCGTGCCTACATCAACCTGTTTGTAGTAGGTTCCGCCAACATAATGCAACTTTCGATCAAGATAATACAGCTGGCCCGCCGCCCGTTGGATTGGAATCACAGGCAAGTTGGTGTAGGTATTGGTGGCGGTGTCGTAATAGCGCGAAACTCGTGAGCCAAAAATCTGGCCAACTCCATCAAAATCTTCAATATAGCCACCAACCAAGAAGATCTTTTGACCATCGGTAGCTGTGCCAACGTGGGTCAAACCCCGTTCCAAGGGCGCAATCGCTGTCCAGGTATTGGCCACTGGATCATACACGTTCGACAAGCGCGAGGGTGTATCGCCCGATAAGCCAGGCTGGCCGAAGCCACCAAAGACATACAATTTGCCGCCAACCACTGCTCCTTGAGCTTCAACCGCCGCAAAAGGATAGCTAAATGGCGTTGGCACAGCTGTAGACCAAACGATCCGCGTGAAGTTGGGCGGTGTGGTTGGGGTCGCCGTGCCAACGATGGTGGTTGGGGTGGTGGTTGGCGGGCGTGGTGTTGCCGTCGCCGTGTTGGTTGGTGTACTGGTTGGGGTTGACGTGCTCGTCGGGGTAGCGGTATTGGTTGATGTGCTGGTTGCAGTTGGCACATCAGTTGGGGTGCTGGTTGCAGTTGGCACATCGGTTGGAGTGCTGGTTGCGGTTGGCACATCAGTTGGAGTGCTGGTCGCAGTTGGCACATCAGTTGGGGTACTGGTTGCAGTTGGCACATCAGTTGGCGTATTGGTTGCCAACGGTGTATCGGTTGGCGTTGTGCTTGATGTGGCAGTTGGCGAGAGCATCGCGCTGGTTGCGGTTGCCGCAGTTGTCGGTAATGGCGTAATCTCACTGGAGTTCTTCAAAGCCAGTGGCAAAAATGTACAATCGCTTACCACACAATCAGGCTCATTCAAAAACCCTGTCGTGCGAGCCATGCTCAAGCCAACGCTTGCCAGCAGCAGCGTCAGGCTGATTGAGATTAATATCCATCGTCGGCGCTGCATTCACATTCCTCCATATAGGTTGGGGGGCGCTGGTTGGGTATCAGGGAGCGGACGGTTAGAGCCACAAAGCGCACGAAGGCACACGAAGGCCAAATCCATGAAGATCACGAAGAAGAATGAGGCTATTGGCTGTGGGCTATTGGCTTTTGGTTTTGAAGTCATTGTCATTCCAAATATTGTCCGCTAGCCCAGCAACAATAGCCATTCATCCTTTGCTTCTCTGTGTTAAAACTCAATCCTCTGTTTCATCCTTCATTCCTCAGCCTTCATACTTACCTTCTCGCTTTCAGCCAGCAAATACTCGACGCGGGCGATCACCATATCGATGGCAATCGCATTCAAGCCGCCGCGTGGAATAATAATATCGGCATAGCGCTTGGTTGGCTCGACAAATTCAAGGTGCATCGGGCGCACGGTGTTGGTATATTGCTCGATCACCGATTCGATTGAGCGGCCCCGTTCGGCAATATCACGTTTGAGGCGACGAATAAAGCGCAAATCGGCATCAGCATCAACATAGATTTTTACATCCATACATTGGCGCAACACAGCTTCGGCGAAAATCAAAATGCCTTCGACCAAAATAACCGGACGCGGCTGTACATGCATCACCTCAGGCCGACGGCTATAGTGCGTAAAATCATAAATTGGCACTTCAATCGTTGTGCCATTGCACAAAGCCTCGATATGTTGCGCCAGCAAATTGCTATCGAGCGAGTTAGGGTGATCGAAATTGACTCGCAAGCGTTCTTCAAACGAAAGCTCAGCAAAATCACGATAATAGGAATCGTGCTGTAAAAATGCAATTCGTGATGGCCCGACGCGACTAAGAATCGCTTGGGAAACGGTAGTTTTGCCTGATCCAGTTCCGCCAGCGACCCCAATCACAATTGGTCGTTGCTCTGCGCTCACGCCGTTTGTCCTCCATTGTTCGCAAAAGGGGAGCAAAGAACAACTAGTTCTTTGCCCCCATCTGCGCCTATTGTACCTGATTATGCTGGTTTTGTATGTTGTTTATCATGCTTGATTATGGATGGTATAGGCTCAATTGTATGTTTAACGAAACGGTTTAAATATTTGCAATCGGGATTGGCTTATTGAGATAGCAGTTTGGGTCGCAATCTGATTCGCTTGCTGCATGGGTATTTCAGTTTCAATCAAATTAACAGAATTGCCCTCAGAAGTTGGAGTCAGTGGCCTTTTTGGTTATTACAATACCACTAGCTTGGATAATGTTTTGTTTAAAACCTAGCCTAAATTAAGTTGCCGAAGCAGCTGTTTGATACTTGGGAGAATCGTATCGTTCCACAAGCCAATAAATGCCTGAACAATAGCGGTCATGCTATTATCACCAATTGCCATAACCTCGGCGAAATTAAGGTTTCCTTGACGATAATTTGCATACAACTCTATTCCAATCATCCCAACAAGCAATAGTACAAGTATTGAGAATCGGATAGGATAGTGCCGAAATGCCAGCCAAATTAGGATTGCACTTAAAATACCGCTAGTAATTGCAGTCGGTAAGGCTCCAGCAGCCAGCGGAAATTGCTGGCTTAATAGGGCATAGATAGTGAGTAGGCTAAAAAACAGACAACAATGGTATGCAAAATTGGTTTAAGCAATAGACCAAGCAGTAAAAAGGCTATATCGATTAATCCTGATAGATCGTTAGATTCTTGCGAAACCAGCACAATTCTAGATCGCCCACGCTCATAATCAGGATTCAGAAGATCATTGATTGTGGGTGGACTATCATAATACTGATCACGAACACCACGCCGATAATCAGATTTGGGCATGATGGCTCCTCATAGTATCTAAAAACGCTCGATCCAATAAGCTTTTGTTAATTAAGAGTCATTCAGGCGATTAAATTTCATGTCCAATGTTGAGAATCTCTCTAACATCGTTCAAAGGTATTAACCTAATCTAGGCTTGACATGGCCTAAACGCTCTACTACTGTAGAGCCACGCTGCAATCATCCCAAGAAAATTAGCGCTGAGGAGTTTGCACTATGGGTATTCGTGGCTTATTTGTGGGAATCAATAGTTATAGCGAGCGGCCACTCAAGGGCTGTGTCAACGATGTAACTGCAGTTCGTGAGTTATTCAGAACCCAACACGCTGCTGCCGATGATCAACTGCGTTTGGTTACCGATGCTGCTGCTACGCGCCAAGCGATTATTGATAATTTGGGCTGGCTCGCCGAACCACTTAACGATGGTCAACCCGAAATTCGAATTTTTCACTATGCTGGCCATGGGGTGCAACACCCTGATCAAAATGGCGATGAACCCGATGGTGCTGATGAATGCCTTGCGCCAATTGATTATCCTAGCGCTGGCTTGCTGAGCGATGACCATTTAGCTGAACTGTACCAAGGTTTTTTGGGCACAACGCGGCTCATTTTGTTGATGGATTGCTGTCATTCGGGCACGATCAGCAAAGACCCTTTTTCCGATATTCGGTATCGCACCTTAACTCCCGCCAAAGTGGTTTACGATGAAATTCGTGCCAAGAAACAGGCCTATCAACAACAACAGGTCGATAACGTAGCGCAACAAATTCTTGATCTGCAACAACGGAGCGCCGACCCCAGCGAAATTGCCAAGTTTGCAGGCGAGTTGGTCAGTTCGCTGCAAAAACAGAGTTTTGGTCAACGTCCACAGCACGAAAACACCATTTTGATTTCAGCCTGCAAGGCCGAGCAAGTTGCCGCCGATGCCAATTTTGGCGGAACCTACCATGGTGCCATGACCTTCTTTTTGAAAAATATTCTCAGCGAAAATCCTCAAATTAGCTATGCCAACTTGGGCGAACAGCTCCGCCGCAGCCTCTACGACAATAAGTTTCAACAAATTCCTCAACTTGAGTGCCCAAATAGTCTAATTAACCAGCCCTTCCTACGTTAATTAACTAAGCAGCCAATTGCTAGGCGATTGGCTGCCCTCATCGATCACGCTGCACTGAGGAGCTTGTATGAGTTCAGATCATGCTCACGATTGTCCATGTGCTGATCCTATCACCCAATTACGCCAGCTCTTTGTCAACAAAACTATGGGCACGCGGATTAACGCCGGACAAGATCCGGTTCGACGGGCGGTGTTTCTTAAGCCGCACGGTGGGGCCAAAGCCACGTGGTGGGTTCGCCCCCATTTGCCAGCTGAGCTACGGGTTGGCTTGTTGGCCTACGATCAGCTGGCGGCTTGGCTGCGCTTTTCCAGCGATACCGTGCCGTTTGCCAGCGACCTTGGCACAACCTTGGGGGTAGGTATCAAGCTGTTTGGCGTACATGGTCGTAAGTTATTAACTGGTGAAGAAGCTGCATTAACTCACGATTTGGTCTTGCAAAATTATCCAGTCTTTTTTGTCGATACCGCCAAGGATATGTGCGAATTTACCTACGAAGGCTTGGTGGGTGATGGCTATGATGCATATCTCGCCAAACACCCCAAAACCCGCAAAATTCTCGATCTCATGCAGCAAAATCTGGCTAGTGTCTTCGATGCAGTCTATTGGAGCGGCTTGCCCTATGCATTTGGCCAAGGCCGTTACGTCAAATATCGCTTAGCGCTTGAAGCACTCAATCCACAGCCACCCGGCAACCCACAGCTCAACCCCAACTTTTTGCACGATGATCTGCGTAGTCGCTTGTTGGCCGGCCCAATTGATTTGCACTTTAGCATTCAACTGCGCACCAACCCTAAACTGATGCCGTTGGATGCAGCAACCGTCGAATGGTCAAGCGAGCTAGCGCCGCCGCTGCATGTGGCAACCCTAACTCTGCCCCAACAAGATATTGATGCACCTGGCCAAGCCGCCTACGTCGAAAATCTGGCCTTCAATCCTTGGCACGCGCTGCCCGAACACGCTCCAGTTGGCAGCATCAGTGAAGCTCGCAAAGTGGTCTATCAAGCTTCGGCGGAGTTGCGTCGCCAACGCAATGGCATTCCGATTGTGGAGCCACGTCAACCTCGTCACGATTTAACCTAGCGCATAAGGGGTTTCTGCTGCAAACCATGGAATCCATGGTTTATCGGTGGATGGTTGCCCACCATTTCATGAACTTTAGGGGGTGCAGGGGGATTAAAGCACCCTGCGTTTCCCGCCTAGAGGCGGGACGGAAGGGTGGTGATCCTTGATGGTTAATAACCGACCCCTGAAAGAAGATTGCTAGGGGTGGGGAAACAATGGTGTTTGTTACTGCAATAAACCAGTACATCTAAATATTAATTAAAAGGTTTACAAGGAGATATGATTATGGCTGGTGCTGAGATTGTCAGCGTCGCAATTTATCCTCCGGTTGGCTTTGCCCGCGTCGGAAATAGCCCAAATGAATTTTTTTATGGCCCCGAAGTGCTGGGTGCGCCCCAAGTTGACCCCGATTTGTTTCGCGATCCTAGTGGCGCGATCAAACGCCAAGCGGCGCGGTTTCGAGTTTATGGCTTGAATGCCGCTGGTGAGGTGATTTGCGAGTTAAACCAAACCAATCCTGATCTGCAAGAAATTGTCTGGACAGCGCAGCTCGCCAATCAAAAAGCCGCGTGGTATGAATTTATCCAAGCGCTGGATATTCCGGCCTCTGCTGATGGCAAAATTGTTAGCAAGCGCCGCAATGCCGATGTAACCGAGCGCGATCAATTGACGATCGATGGTGGCACACGCAGCATTTGTGGTTTGAATGTTAACCCTCAGGGCCAAGAGGCGATCTATGCCTTTGATCAGGGCACATTCTTTGGTAAGCACGTTTATTTGGGCGAATTGCGCACCGACGAACAGGGCAATTTGATTGTGCTGGGCGGGCGTGGTCACTCAGCTTCGGCCCATGGCAAGCCCTTAACCACCTTTGCCGATAACGATGATTGGCATGATGATACTGCCGATGGCCCGATTGAGGCCGTGGTCAAATTGAGTGATGGACGTGTTTTGCAGGCGACTCATGCGTGGGTGATTGTTGCGCCGCCTGATTATGCGCCAGGCACAAATTCGATTATGACAGGCTACGATTTGCTGTTTGAAGTGGCGATGCAGCTTGATCCGACGCTTGCGCCAGCTAAGCCCCGTTTTAGCAGCGAAATTTACCCGTTGCTCTCACGTTTTAGCCAATTGCAATGGGTTAATGCTGGCTTTGCGCGGAGTTTTGGTTGGGGCAGCCCCAGCGATTTCAATAATCCTGAGTTGATCGCTCGTTTGGGCGATCCTAGTGCTGCGAGCGAACCATTGCGCCAAGCGGTTTTGGCTCAAATGCGCAATCCCAGCAATCCCTATATCGATCCCGAAGGCTTGCCATTGTTTTATGGCGATGCGATTACGCTCAACACCAAAACCACCGATCCCCAAGAGTGGCAAGCAATTTTGCCCAGCCAATATCGTTGGCTAGAGCAATGGGCCAATGGCGATTTTATTGCCGATGGTTTGCCCGTGGTCAGGCCGTGGGCGCAGCTTGATCCTGCTGAACAGGCCTACAACCTAACGCGGGCGGCGCTTGATGCAACCTTGGGCGGGCCGTTTCACCCGGGCTGCGAATTCACTTGGCCGCTACGCCATACCTCGATGTATGCAGCACCATTTCGGCTCAAACGTCGTACTAGCCCTGAGCCAGATTGGGGCGATACGCTCGATGCGGCTACCGCCTTAGCACCCGATGGGATGTTGTATGCCAGCGATGCGGGCGCGATCACCCGTTGGATGGCCGTGCCTTGGCAAACCGATACCTCAAGCTGTCTCTCGGCCTATATGGGCTATGCCGGAACCTATCTGCCAACTTTTTGGCCCGCTCGTGTGCCCAACGATGTGCTTAGCCAAGAGAGCTACCAGATTATTATGAACCCTGATGCTACGCCTGAAGAGCGTGCCCAAGCCTTCGCGCCGACGGCCCGCCGCAAGTGGCTGCGCGGCATGGTCTACACCGAGAGCATTCCACCAGGCCACATTCCAACCGTGCCAGCAATTACTAAATTTACCAACGAATGGGATACCGTGGGCATTATCATCGCCCAAACTGGGCCTGAACATAGCGCTAGCTTCCCGCAAACGCTTTGGGTTGAAACAGGCCGACACGTTGAATCCGAGGCTCCCCAATTAACCCGTAGCCTAGCCGCCGAGCCAGAAACTGATCTAGTTGATAGCGACCTCAATTGGCCGCAACAACGCCTCAAGCGAGGACGCAAAAATGCCGCCGAAGCCAATAACGATTGATTGTTTGATCGTTGGCGGCGGAATTGCTGGCTGCGCCTGTGCCGTGCATCTCGCACGGCATGGGTGGCAGGTGCTTGTGCTCGAACGCCCGCCTGTGCGGCCACAGCGCTTTGGCGAAAGTTTAGCGCCTGCCGCTCGTCCGTTGGTGCACGAGCTTGGGCTCGATCTTGATCGGGAGCATTCGATTTGCCCGGGCAATCTAGCAGCTTGGGGATCAGATGCGATCTATCATCATGATTTTTTGGCAACGCCCTATGGTCATGGCTGGCATCTCAATCGACCTCACTTTGAGCAGCAGCTCCGCCAGCGCTGCCTTGAATTGGGCGTAACGTTCAGTTCAGTGTCAATCGGCTACCTCGAACGCCAGCCTGAGCGCTGGATTATTGGCGTTGGAGAGCAATTATTTCAAACGCGCTGGCTGATTGAATCCACTGGCCGAGCACGTTGGCTAGCACGGCGATTGGGCGCACAAACCCAGATTGATGGACCCAAACAGCTTGGTTTGGTGGCGATGCTGGAGCCACAAGCCCAACCATGGCCTGATCAGCGGAGTTTGGTTGAGGCGGTGGCTGATGGTTGGTGGTATGTGGCGCGAGTGCCGCAATCCCAAATGGCAACAATTTTTATTGGTCAACCAACCGCTGCCCAACGCCAAAAGCTTGCTCTGGCCGAGGGTTGGTGGCAAGCGCTCAAGCGTAGCACCTGGGCCAAACAATGGCTCGATCAACATCAGCTTTGTGCCCAACCGTATTGGGTCGATGCCAGCAGCAGCCGTTTGGATCGCTGCTATGGCAATGGTTGGTTGGCGATCGGTGACGCGGCCATGAGCTATGATCCGCTGGCGGCGCATGGGATTACGGTTGGATTAACTAGCGCTCGCGATGCCGCCCAATCTTTAATCGCTGCCAACCAAGGCTCAGTGGCTGCGCTGCATGGCTATGGCCACCAGCTAGAGCAGGCTTGGCAAGCCTATCGCCAACTGCGCCAGCAGATCTATGCCCAAGAACAGCGCTGGCCCAATCGCCCATTTTGGCAACCACGCTAGCAAAAAACCTGAATTATGCTAAGATGCAGCAATCAAATTTTTGGCTGCTGCATGGAGTCAAAAGCACCCACACACTCTACCCATCAATTGCTCCATCAACCACAGCAGCATGCTTCAATCTGCTACGTTTGCTAGAGAATCAAACGTTAGTAGCCACAATTGTTGTGTGAGTTGAATTCCATTTGGTATGGAAGGAGCTACGATGGGCCACGATCATGCGCTGGTTATCGGCGCAAGCATTAGCGGTTTAGCAACCGCGCAGATCCTCAGCCACTATTTTGCTCAAGTAACGATTATCGAACGTGATAGTTTGCCCGACTCGATTGAGGTTCGATCTGGTTTGCCGCAAGCTCGCCACCTACATCTGTTGTTGATGCGCGGAGCGCGTGAGCTTGAAACGCTCTTTCCTGGCATTGGGCAGGAACTCGTGGCTCACGGCGCACAGTCGGTCGATTTGATGAATGATTATCGCTATTTGATGGCTGGTGGCTGGGCCAAACCGCATCAATCAACCCATCGCACAATTTCGGCTAGCCGCCCGCTCTACGATTGGGTGCTGTTACAGCGCTTGCGCCAAAACCCCAAGATTCGGATCGAAACCCAAACTGATGTGCTTGGCTTGGTTGGGGATTTGCGCCATGTGCGGGGCATCAACACCAAGCGCCGTGATACTGGGGTTGAGCAACAATTTTTAGCTGAACTCTTGGTTGATTGCAGCGGGCGTTCATCCAAGCTTGATCAATGGCTGCAAGCGCTGGGTTGCCAAGCAGTGCCCGAAACTGTGATTGCCTCGAATGTAGGCTATTGCTCGCGGCTCTATGCCAAGCCCGAAGGCTGGAATGAATGGAAGGGCTTATTTGTGCGCCAGCGACCGTTGGTTAATCCACGCGGCGCGATTTTAACTGAGATCGAGGGTAATCGCTGGATGGTGACCTGTGGTGGATTCAACGAGGCCAAGCCACCACTTGATGAGAGCGAATGGCTGAATTGGCTCAACCAATTGCGCTCGCCAATTTTGTATGAATTATTGAGTAAGGCTCAGCCAATTAGCCCATTGGTGGGCTTTGGCCGCACCGAGAATCGCCAACGCCACTATGAGCGAATTAGCTTGCCTGCGGGAGTAGTGGCATTGGGTGATGCCGTTTGTGCCTTTAATCCAATTTATGGGCAAGGCATTAGCAATGCCACCTTGGGCGCGATCTTGCTGAGCCAGCATTTAAAAGAACAAGATCGGGCTTCAGCAGCGTGGGGTCAGCGCTTCCAACAAGCACTCGCTAAAAGCAATCAATTCCCTTGGAGCATTGCGGTGGGCGAAGATGCCCGCTATAACACCAGCGTTAAGCGTTCGTTTGGCGCAACCCTGCTACGCAACTACTTCGACCAAATTAACCTAGCATCAAGCAGTAATCCAGTTGTGCTCAACCGCTTCACGCCGATTGTGCATATGACTGGTAATCCCAGTGGTTTACTGCACCCAGCGATGATCTGGAATGTTATCAAAGGTCGCTTGCGATCAGCAACTCCCAACCCAACGCCCTCGATCCCTAGCATTCTCAGCGCTAGCCAAGGAGCTTAACCATGCTGCAAGATCATGCAATTGTGATTGGAGCCAGTATTAGTGGCCTGATTACCGCCCACATGCTGAGCCACCATTATGGCCGAGTTAGTGTGCTTGAACGCGATAGCTTGCCCGAGGCTGGCGATTTTCGGGCGGGTGTGCCGCAAGGTCGCCATGTGCATTTGCTGCTCATTCGCGGTGCACGCGAGCTGGAAACGCTCTTTCCAGGCATCAACCAAGAACTGCAAGATCTTGGGGCGCAAGCCGTCGATATGATCAACGATTGTCGCTATTACCTCAAAAATGGCTGGACAGTGCCTCAGCCAACCGATTTGAAAACGCTCTCGGCAACTCGCCCTTTATTTGATTGGGCAATTCGGCGGCGCTTATTGCAAAACCCCAAGATTCAGTTTTTAGCCCAACACGATGCCCTGAATCTGATTGGCAATAGCCGTCATATTCAAGGGGTGCAGGTGCGCAATCGCCAAGATGGTAGCGAACAGAGCTTGCATGCTGATCTGGTTGTCGATACCAGCGGGCGTAATTCCAAATTGGCGGAATGGTTGGTCGAGCTTGGTTGTGGCAAGGTAAGCGAAACCGTGCTTGATGCCAAACTTGGCTATACGTCGCGGCTCTATGCCAAACCCGAAGGTTGGAACGAATGGAAAGGCCTGTTTGTGATGCAACAGCCACCGACCATTCCCAAAGGTGCGATTTTGCTCGAAGTTGAGGGCAATCGCTGGATTGTGACTGGCGGCGGGGTCAATCATGCCAAACCACCAACCGATGAAGACGGTTTTATGCAATGGCTGCGCGAATTGCCATCGCCAATTTTGGCCGATTTATTGAGTAAATCGCAGCCGCTTAGCCCAACCAGTGGCTATGGGCGTACCGAAAATCGCCAACGCCACTACGATCGTATGCAACTGCCAGCCGGAGTAATTGCCTTAGGCGATGCCGTTTGTGCCTTTAATCCGGTGTATGGGCAAGGTATTAGCACCGCCACCTTGGGGGCAATCTTGCTTGGTACCCATTTAAAAGAGCAAGATCGTGGCTCGGCAGCATGGGGCCAGCGTTTCCAACAAGCCTTAGCCAAGAACAATCAATTTCCTTGGGAAATGGCGAGCGGCGAGGATTCGCGTTACGATTCATCGTTCAAACGCCCATTTTTCAGCAAGCTGATTGCACCCTATTTTGATCAAATTAATCAGGCCAGCTTGAATAGCAACGTGGTGTTTAGCGAGTTTATCAAAACAATTCATATGATCGGCAATCCGAATGCATTGTTTCATCCACGGGTATTTATTCCCGTGCTGCTGAGCAAAATTCGGCCTAAATATTCCGATGCAGTGCCAAACTTGCCCTTGCAGGTCAACGTATAGCATAGGCAACTGAATCAAGCCCTGCTATACTACTAGAATAGGCAGGAGTACATTTCAGATTTGGGAGGTGTGCTATGAGACGAGACCATGCGATTGTGATCGGGTCCAGCATCGGTGGATTATTGAGCGCCCGTGTGTTGAGCGAGGTGTATACCAAAGTGACGATTTTGGAGCGCGATACACTGCCCGATGGGGTGCAATTTCGCGCGGGCGTGCCGCAAGGTCGTCAATTACACTTACTACTGATGCGCGGCTTACTCGAATTAGAAAAACTGTTCCCCAAATTGCGCGAAGATATGAAGGCGCTTGGCGGCAACGAGCTGGATCTGATGAACGATTGTCGCTATTTATTTGCAGCGGGTTGGGCCGAACCACGACCCTCGGATTATCGCAGCATCATCGCCACCCGCCCCTTGTTCGATGCAGCGATTCTTGGGCGGATTCGCCAAATTCCCAATATTGAAATTCAAACGCGCCAAGAAGTGACGGATTTGCTCTTTCACGGGCGGCAAGTTGTCGGGGTCAAGCTGCGCAATCGTGATACTGGTGAGCAGCATGAACTCAACGCCAACTTGGTTGTCGATGCAGCAGGCCGTCCATCCAAGCTGCCCGAATGGCTGGAACAGCATCAATTTGGGCGCGTCAAAGAGACCATTTACAAATCGGATGTGGGCTATGCCACCAGAATGTACACTGCGCCAGCCGATTGGCAAGGCTGGCCAGCGATCTTTGTGATGCCGATGCCGCCGCATATTCGCCATGGCGCGACCTTCCTTAAAGTTGAAAACGATCAATGGCTCTTGACAATTGGCGGAGTTGGCAGCCAACGCCCACCAACCGATAGCGCCGAGTTTGAAGCTTGGTTGGCACGGATGCGCACACCATTGATTGCTGAAATTACCCAAAAATTTACGCCTGCCAGCCAAGTGTATGGTTATGCCAAAACCGAAAATCGTTGGGTTCATTACGAACGACTACCAGTAATGCCCGCTGGCCTGATTGCCATTGCCGACAGCGTGTGTGCCTTGAATCCAATTTATGGCCAAGGCATTACCAATACTGCCATGAGCGTTCAGGTTTTAGCCAAGCATCTGCAACGCGAGGGCATTGGCAGCGCCCCCTGGGCCTTGATCTTCCAAAAAGCCTTGGCTCGCCGCAACAAATCGGGCTGGCTCACCACCATAAGCGAGGATTCACGGCTGGCTGATACGCCGACCTATCGCCCAATTTTGCCAATTCGCGTGCTGCAATGGTATAGCGATAAAGTGAATTTAGCAGCGGCAGGCAATCGCGCTGCTACCAACGCGATGGTTGGCGCGATTCATATGATCGGCTCAGCTGCGAGCTTATTTACGCCCAACGTATTGATTGCCGCCTCGCGCTTTTTCCGTTCGCAACCACCAAGTAGCGTGCCAGCAGCGCCCGATAAATAACCAACTATGCGCCTTGATCACGGTTGATTGAGGCGTAGCATAGCTTCTGTGGCCTGATTCTTGCCTTAACCTAGGCATAGAATAGTGGTGTAACAGGAGGTATGCAACGGATGAGTCAGCATTTAAATGGTAAACGGGTAGCGATTATTGCAACTGATGGCTTTGAGCAGAGCGAGCTTGAAGAACCCAAAGCGGCCTTAGAGCAAGCCGGAGCCAAAACCCATGTCATTTCGCTCAAGGCTGGCACGATTCGCGGCTGGAAAGAGCAAGATTGGGGCAGCGAGGTTGCTGTCGATTACACGCTTGAACAAGTCAACCCTGCTGATTATGATGGGTTGTTGTTGCCTGGTGGCGTGATGAACCCCGATAAACTGCGGCGCGAAACCAGCGTTTTGAATTTTGTACGAGCCATGGCTGAAGCTGGCAAGCCAATTGCCGCCATTTGCCATGGCCCATGGACGCTGATCGATGCTGGAATCGCCAAAGGCCGCATGCTCACATCGTACCCAACCTTGCAAAACGACCTGAAAAATGCTGGAGCCGAGTGGGTTGATCGCGAAGTCGTGGTCGATAATGGCCTGGTGACTAGCCGCAATCCCCAAGATATTCCGGCCTTCAATCGCAAATTTATTGAAGAATTAGGCGAAGGTTTACATAAACAAGTTGGCTAATAACCTGCATGGTTAACAATGGCCCCATAGCTTTATCCTAGGCTGCGGGGCCATTTCATTTAAGCAATTGTTGGAATTGGATCGTTGCTCCAAATCGCTGGCATGCGCTCACGGTGCGGATCAATCAGATCCATAGTATCAATTTCGGCTTGGCTGAAATATCCCACTTCGGTGGTTTCGTTGCTTAGCCCAAGTTCGCCGCTAATCAAGCTCACCTCAAAATTCATGCTAATCACATGATATTGATTGCCATCGGCGTAGCGCACCATGCGATGTGGGTTGCTATAGACTCCCAGCAAGCGCACAACTTGCACCGTCAGCCCAGTTTCCTCAAACACCTCGCGAACGCAGGCCTCGCTAACCGATTCGCCAGCATCGACCGCTCCGCCAGGCAAACACCAGCGTCCGTTATCGGTGCGGCGGGTCAATAAAAGCTTGCTGCGCGTCGCATCGAAGAGGGTTGCCGAGCAACCAAGCATCAAGCGGCCTTGGGCAGCGATGCGATCGCCATACAGATATTGGGCCATTGTTCACTCCTCTAAGTTGCTAACAAACCTAGTGAGTATAGATCGCCGCCAAATTAAAAACAAGCGCCCTGCCCGCAGGCAGAGCGCTTGGTTGATACCGCAGGGTTCTCGTTGATTAATGTTTGTAGGAATGTTTCATCCCACAACCATGCGATTTATGATTGCTGAAAATAACGAGTAGTACGATGCCCCACCACCAATTAGTGATTGCCAGAATTGGAATCCCAATTAGCCACACTGCTGCTTGGTGTGATTGGCGCGATACAAGCACCCCAAAGCCCATCATAATCAGCTGCCAACTTTCAATTGCAACATTGCTAAACATAAGCAAGCCGAGCACAAGCAAGCCAAGCACGACCAACCCATCATTTGACGATTTGCCTGAGCGTTCTCGCTGGACGATTGGCTGGGCGACAGGCATTGGTGGCACAACTGGCTCAAGCTTGGGCGTAACCGGAATTGATTGCACAGCAGGCCCAGACTCACGGCGTAAATCTATTGTCTTGCCGAGGGCTGGCTGAACTGGCTTGCGCTGATTGGCGGTTTCAAGCCGAATACCACAATAGACACAAAATACCGCTGCTGTTTCGTTGTGACGGCCACATGCTGCACAATCCATGACCTTATGTTCCTTTCGCCTTGCCAAAAGAACTATGCAAGGCACTGCTTTTGATTGAATATCAATCCTTCTGGAACACAGTACGCAGCGTGGTTCAGCAAGGTTGCAAGTAATTAAACAAATTCATATTCAATTGCAAATGGATAACCCTCGGCATGGCCGCTGATCGCCAGTTTGCCATGGCCGCGCAAACCTGCTAATTCGCCGGTAGCTGAGCCAGCTACAACCTCAATCTGATCAAAAACATCGACCTGATTGGCAGTGCCGATATGTTGCAACACAAAACTACCAGTTTTACCCGCCAGCGTGCCAACAAAACGCTGTAGGCCAACATAACTGGCATCGCCAACTTCAGGGTAAGCCATTAAATATTCAACCGTGCTTTCGCCAGCTAAATCGCCTTCATAGCGATAGCGCACATGGGCACGAGTCATTTTGCCTTCGCCTGCTTGCTCATGAAACGATTTTTCATCCCATTCTAAAATGCTAAATATTGCCTTCGCAGTTGTGCTCATTCTATTCTCCAAGTAAAACGTTTGTGCTAATACTATAACCAAGCTTAAGCCAAATGTAAAGCAGGAAAAAAGGATGCGTGATGCGGGATGAACATTTGCGTTAATTCAAATACCTATGGGTTATCGACGATTGGTTATCGGAACATGGTATGAAAGTTGAAATGATCCTCCAATCCCAAAGCCTATAGCTGTAGTGGTTTATAGCATTAACAACCGCCAGCGT
>NZ_DOPT01000075.1:0-24416 GCF_003512625.1 Herpetosiphon sp.
GAGGCGGGACGGAAGGGTGGCGACCACCAAAAATGCTGCTGTCTCAATGATTATGGCAAAGAAGCGTAACCACATTCCACAGCCTAAATATTTAGGGGTGCAGGGGATGAAAACCCCTGCGTTTCCCGCCTTGAGGCGGGACGGAAGGGTGGCGAACTACGAGTTACGTTAAATCATGTTAATAAGGAGCACCAATGCGCCTTGCTATTGTCGATTCGCATACTGCTGGCGAACCAACCCGCATCGTGATTGCTGGTGGCCCCGATCTTGGCGGCGGAACCGTTGCCCAACAACGCGACGTACTGACCCAACACCACGATTGGCTGCGCTCGGCGGTCGTCAACGAACCACGCGGCTCAGATGTGTTGGTTGGGGCGCTGTTATGCCCGCCAAGCGATCAACGTTGCTGCACTGGGGTGATCTTCTTTAATAATGTTGGCTATTTGGGCATGTGCGGCCATGGCACAATCGGCTTAGTCGCAACCCTCGCCCATCTTGGCAACATTGAGGTTGGCGAGCATCTGATTGAAACGCCCGTTGGGATTGTTAGTGCTACGTTGCATGCTGACGGCCAAGCAACGATCGAAAATGTGCCAAGCTATCGTTATCGCGCCAACGTTCCAGTCGATCTGCCAAATCATGGTCGAATTCATGGTGATATTGCTTGGGGCGGCAATTGGTTTTTCTTGGTCAACGATCATGGCCAAGATTTGCAATTGGCCAATGTTGAGCAACTAACTGCATTTAGCTGGCAGATTCGCCAAGCGCTCGAAGCCGCAGGCATCACTGGCGCAGACAATGGGCTGATTGATCATATTGAATTATTCGGGGCCGCCGCCGAGGGAGCCAACAGCCGTAGTTTTGTGCTCTGCCCAGGCAAGGCCTACGACCGTTCGCCCTGTGGCACAGGTACAAGTGCCAAATTGGCCTGCCTCGCCGCCGATGGCAAATTAGCACCCAACACGCCTTGGGTCCAAGAAAGTATCATCGGCAGTCGCTTTCAAGCCGAATATCACCACCATGAACAGGCGATTATTCCCAAAATTACGGGATCAGCCTTTGTCACGCTCGAAGGCCAGTTGATTTTGCACGAAGCCGATCCATTTCGCTGGGGTATTCAATGAGCAGCGTGATCATTGTTGGCGGCGGGATTGTTGGTTGTGCGGTGGCGCTGGAGTTGACGCAGGCAGGCTGGCAAGTCACACTGATTGAACGCGATTGCCTTGGCAGTGGCGCAACCGCCGCTGGCATGGGCCATATTGTGGTGATGGATGAGGGCGAGGCTCAATTAAAGCTGACCTTATTTGGCCAACAGCTTTGGCAAGCGCTCACCGCCGACCACCCGCAACCACACGAATATCATGCGTGTGGTACGTTGTGGGTTGCCACCGATACCGAAGAATGGGATTTGGTGGCTGAAAAAGCCGCAGTTTATCAGCAATATCAGATTGCCTGCGAAATTCTGGATGCGGCAGCGCTGTATGCCCATGAACCAGCGCTGCGAGAAGGCTTGGTTGGCGGTTTATTAGTTCCCAACGATAGCGTTGTTTATCCGCCAAAAAGTGCGGTTTATTTGTGGCAACAGGCTGAAAAGCACGGAGCCACGTTGGTGTATGGCGAAGTTACCACGATTCAAACCAACTATGTTCAATTAAATGATGGTCGCCAACTTAGCGCCGATGCGATTGTGGTTGCTAATGGCCAGCGTTGCATCGACCTCTTGCCCGAATTGCCAATTCGCGCCAAACGCGGCCAGTTGGTAATCACCGAGCGTTATCCTGCGCTGATCAAGCATCAATTGGTCGAATTGAGCTACATCAAAAATGCGCACGCCAGCAGCGGCGATTCGGTCGCCTTCAATCTTCAGCCCCGCCCCAACGGCCAATTGTTAATCGGCTCCTCACGTCAATTTGATCGCACCGATCGCCAGATTGATCAGCTATTGTTAAGCCAAATGTTGCGCAAAGCGATTGACTATGTGCCAGCCCTCGCTGATGTGCGTTGTCTGCGCACATGGACAGGCGTGCGGGCGGCCTCGCCTGATGGTTTGCCGTTGATCGGCCAGCATCCAGAGCGTGCAGGACTCTGGTTGAATGTTGGACACGAAGGCTTAGGCATAACCACTGCCTTGAGCAGCGCCCGCTTATTGGCCGATCAAATGCTTCAGCGCCAATCACAACTTGAGATCCAGCCCTATTTGCCGCGCAGCTTGCAGCAGGAGCAGCCGCAATGAAGCAAATTCGCATTTCAATCAATGGTACAGAGTATCAAGTAACAGAGCATAGCAATCTAGCAGCGGTACTCATGGATAAGGCTATCGCCAATCGCCGTTCGGTTACAGGCGAGCCACGCATGGCAGTTTGTGGGATGGGCAGTTGTGGCGAGTGCCGCGTGACCATCAATCAGCAAGCGCATCAATTGGCCTGTTTGCTGCAATGTTGCGACGGCATGGAGGTGGATTGTGAGCCTTAATGTCGTGATCGTTGGCGCTGGACCAGCCGGATTAGCCGCAGCTTGGAGCGCCAGCCAAAGCAACGCCAACATTACGCTGATCGATCAAGCTGCTCAGGCTGGGGGCCAGATTTGGCGCGGTGGTCAAGGTTATGCGCCCAAGCGTTATCGACATTTGTTTGGTCAACAGACCACACTGCATTATCGCAAACAAACCCACGTACTTGGCGCAAGCGAGCAACAATTGTATTTAGCCACCCCCCAAGGGCCGCAACAACTACGCTACGATCGGCTGATTTTGGCCAACGGCGCACGCGAATTGTTCTTGCCATTTCCAGGCTGGACGTTGCCCAAAGTGGTGGGCGTAGGTGGCTTGCAAGCGTTGGTCAAGGGTAGCTTGCCAATTGCTGGCAAACGAGTGGTGATTGCTGGCAGCGGGCCGTTGTTAATTGCAGTTGCCAGCCAATTAAAGCAGCGTGGCGCAATCATCAAAGCCGTGGTTGAACAAGTACCGATCGCTCAGCTTTTGCGCTTTGGGCGTAGCTTGGTTGGCAATCCTACAAAAATGCTGCAAGCAGCTCAATTTGCACAAGCTTTAGCTAATACGCCGTTTTATGTCAATACATGGATTACAGCGGCTGAGGGTGAGGGCGAAGTGCAGCAAGTTCAATTAAACAACGGTCAACGGATCGAATGCGATTATTTGGCCTGTAGTTGGGGCTTAATCGCCAACACCGAACTAGCCCAACAACTTGGTTGTCGCCTTGAGCAAAATTTTGTCGTAGTTGATCGCAGCCAACACACCAGCCGCGACCAGGTGTATGCAGTTGGCGAATTAACGGGTATTGGCGGCGAAGATAAAGCCGTGATCGAAGGCCAAATTGCTGGGTTTGTGGCAACTGGCAATTATCAAGCAGCCAGCCAATTAGCGCAGCAGCAGGCCCAAGCTCGGCAATTTAGTCAACAATTAGCCGCAAGTTTTGCCCTACGCCCCGAATTACGTCAACTTGCCCAAGCCAATACCATTGTTTGTCGTTGCGAAGATGTGACATTGGCGCAATTGCAAAGCCAACCAAGCTGGCGCAGCGCCAAACTACAAACTCGCTGCGGCATGGGCATCTGTCAAGGGCGGGTGTGTGGCGGGGCAACGCAGTATTTATTTGGTTGGAGTCAAGATAGCGTGCGCTTTCCAATTCATTCGGTCAGCGTCGCCGATTTAGTTATGGAGTCAGTATGAGCATGTGGCATGGAGTTATTCCAGCAATCACCACCCGTTTTAATCACGATGGTAGCGTTGATCATGGATTTTTGGCCGAGCACTGTGCTTGGATGTTGGATGCTGGCTGTGTTGGGATCGTGCCGCTTGGCTCTTTGGGCGAGGGTGCAACGCTTAGCGCCGCCGAAAAACAGGCAATTTTACAAACCTGCGTCAAAGTGGCTGGCTCGAACCCAGTAATTCCAGGCATCGCGGCACTTTCAACTGCCGAAGCCTGCCAGCTAGCCCAAATCGCCGCTGCCGAAGGCTGCTCAGGCCTGATGGTGCTGCCACCTTATCTCTACTCGACCGATTGGCGCGAAATGCAAGCTCATATGAGCGCTGTGATCAGCGCCACCGAGTTGCCAGTGATGATCTACAACAATCCGGTGGCCTATCGCACCGATTTTGTGCCCAGCCAAATTGCCGAATTAGCACAACGCCATGCCAATGTGCAAGCGGTCAAAGAATCGAGCACCGACGTGCGACGGGTGACGGCGATTCGGGCCGAACTTGGCCAACGCCTCGAAATTCTGGTTGGGGTTGATGATGCAATTGTTGAGGGCATCGCGGCTGGGGCGGTTGGCTGGATCGCAGGCTTGGTCAATGCTTTTCCGCACGAATCGGTTGAGCTATTTCAACTAGCCCAAGCCGTTGCCGCAGGACATGGTGATCGCGCCCGACTCGACGCGATTTACACTTGGTTCTTGCCATTGTTGCGGCTTGATACTGTGCCAAAATTTGTTCAATTGATTAAACTCACCCAAGCGATGGTCGGCATGGGCAGCGAAACTGTGCGAGCACCACGGCTTGAGTTAGTTGGAGCCGAGCGCGAAGCTGCCGTCAGCGTGATTGAACAAGCCTTGGCGCGGCGGCAGGAGTTATGGCCATGAAACCAATTTTAATCAACGGCGAATGGCAAATTGGCGATTACGTTGGTAGTTTTCATGCGACCAACCCAACCACAACCCAAGCATTCACCACCGAATATCCGATTTCGGGACGCGGCGATTTAGAATTAGCCTTGAGCGCTGGGGTTGCCGCCTCGCGTGAGCTAGCCCAAAGTAGCCCTGAGCAACGCGCTAAATTTCTCGAAGGCTATGCCGATTTGATCGAGGCCAAGCGCCAAGAACTGAGTGCAATCGCCCATAGCGAAACTGGCCTACCGATCGAGCCACGCTTGAATAGCGTTGAACTACCACGCACGGTTAATCAATTGCGCCAAGCGGCTCAAGCAGTGCGCAACCACACCTGGGAGCTGGCAACAATCGACAGCAAAGCCAATATTCGCTCGCTCTATGGCAGTTTGGCCGCACCAGTCGCCATTTTTGGGCCGAATAACTTCCCATTTGCCTATAATGCGATTGCTGGCAGCGATTTTGCCTCGGCGATTGCTGCGGGAAATGCTGTAATCGCCAAAGGACACCCAAGCCACCCCGCCACCACCGAGTTACTGGCTGAATTGGCGCATCAAGCAGTCTTGGCGGCTGGTTTGCCTGCGGCAAGTGTGCAATTGCTGTATGGTTTGCCCGATGAATTGGGCTTGGCATTGGTCAGTCATCCTTTAATTGGGGCAATTGGCTTTACTGGTTCGCGCCGAGCAGGATTGACGCTCAAGGCTGCCGCCGATCAAGCAGGCAAGGCAATTTACCTTGAAATGTCGAGCATCAACCCGGTTGTGATGTTGGCTGGAGCGGTGACCGAGCGGGCCGAAGCGCTTGCCGCCGAATTTGCTGGCTCGTGCACTTTGGGCGCTGGCCAATTTTGCACCAACCCTGGCTTATTAATTTTGGAGCATTCAGCGGCTAGTGCCGATTTTATTGAAGCAACCAAAGCCCACTTTAACCAACACCCTAGCCTGACCCTGCTCAACCATGGCGTTCTGGCTGGGCTTGAACAGGGCATTGAGCATTTGCAAGACGCTGGGGCACAGGTCTTGGTTGGTGGGCATGTGTTGGATGATGGGTATCGCTATGCCAATAGTTTGCTCTACGTTGCGGGCAATAGCTTTCTGGCCAATCCCCAAGCGCTCAGCCATGAAGTCTTTGGGCCAGTCAGCTTGATTGTTGAATGTGCCGACCAAGCCGAAGTATTGCGAGTGCTCGACTGCCTTGAGGGCAATTTGACGGGCAGCATCTACAGCAGCAGCAACGGGGCAGATGAAACCTTTTATCAAATTGTTGCCGAGCGCTTACGCTCCAAAGTTGGGCGTTTGCTCAACGATAAAATGCCCACAGGTGTGGCCGTCAGCTCAGCCATGAATCATGGCGGGCCGTATCCCGCGACAGGCCATGCAGGCTGGACGGCAGTGGGCTTTCCCGCAACGATTCGGCGTTTTGCGGCGCTCCACTGCTACGACAACGTGCGCGAATCACGCTTGCCAAGCATTCTGCAAAACGCCAATCCGCAAGCGATTTGGCGCTTGGTTGATGGCCAGTGGAGCAATGCTGGCATTGATTAGCCTAGTTACTTAGCAAATTACACCACTTAAAGCAACGAAGGCTTAGCATTTAATCGTATTGCCACTCTTCCGTCCTGTTGGAGGAGGTTTTTAAGGATCGCTTATCGTATTTGCTCGGTCTTTTCGCACCCTCACCCCCGACCCCTCTCCCACTGCGGCGGGCGAGGGGAGAGCCAACGATCATGATGAAGGTTCCCCCTCGCCTCGCCTGCGGGAGAGGGGGCTAAGGGGTGAGGGCATGAACATCGACGGCGAATTTCACTACGCCTTTGCAAAAAACCTGCCCTCGCAAGAACCCCTGATTCCCAACAACCGATCCCTCGTCATTCCCTTCGCGTCCTTCGCGGTTACTCGGCGCTGGCCCCTAACTCTCATCAAGCCATCATTGTCAGAGCCAAGCTCAGCATGCTAGACTGACAGCAGTTTTGCCAACAGGAGCATTGCTATGGCTACATCCAAACCCCAATTATCACCACTTGTTCGCATCATGTTTATCGTTGTTGCCTTGGTATTGGTCGCTGGCGTGTCACTGTTGATCGCCCCAAGTTTAGTCGGGCCACGTTGGCCATGGGCCTTACGGCCATTTGCAACCCGTTTTTTAGGCGCAGTCTATGCTGCCGAAATGGTGGCGGTGCTCTTTACGCTTGTGATTAACGATTGGTCAGTAGCCCGATTAACCATCCCACAAGCCGTCACCTTCACCACAGTTGTCACGGGCGCATCGCTGGTTTGGATCAATAATTTCGATTTTTCACGGGTGATCGTTTGGCTATGGTTTATCATCTACACCCTGCCTACCTTGGCTTTAGGTTGGTTTTGGTGGCAATATCGCGCTTGGCCAGCGGTCAACCCGCAGCCATTAGGCCGATTACGCAGCATCTTATTAATTGAGGCAGCTGTTTTAGGTAGCTATGGTTTAGCCAGCATTATTGCCCCCAATTGGGCCACAGCGTTTTGGCCATGGAAGATTGATGCCTTTCATGCCCAAATTTATAGTGCTTTGTTTATGACCGGAGCAATCGGAGCATGGATTGTGGCAGGTGGTGGCAATCGTTATGAACTACTGACCCTCGGTTGGAGCCAGGTCGTACTAGGATTAGGCGTAATTGCCGCCTTAGCCATCGTCGAGTTTGGACCAGACAACCTGAGCGTACCCTGGGCAAGCATCGGAACAATTATTTGGGTTGCAAGCTTTGGATTAATTGCGCTAGTTGGGGGAGTTTTAATTGGGCGTGGAATGCGGCAACGGAGCTAATTGGGCGGGTCCACTTCTCCCCGCTTCCCTCGGGCTCGAAACCTCAAGCCCGCGCTACGCCTCGTCGTGCATTGTACCACAACTCTCGGTTGCCCGCGCTTGCAGCCTCAAGTATAATATTGATTATTGTTCATTCGGTGTGCGCAGATAGGGGAGATCTGCCAATCCCCGCCGATCTTAATTGTTGAAGCTCAGGAGATCACACGATGTCTGCGTTTCCTTTACGTGAATTTGCTTCGACTGTTCAAGCATCCGTTGATAGTGGGCCACAATTTCCCAATGAACCAACGTCAATCGACGAAACTGGGCTTGGGATGGGTTTTATTGCCGATCTTGTTCTTAAAGTTATTTATTTCAATGGCACCATTAGCGCCCAACGGATTTCTGAACAAACCTGCTTGCCCTACCTCAACGTCATCGACAAAGTTTTGCAATTTCTCAAAATGAGCGAATATGTCGATATCGTTGGGGCTGAACAAGGCTTTGGTGAACGCGCCTATCAATATGTCACGACACTTCAAGGCTCGCGCAAAGTCAACGAGGTATTAGAGCGCTCACAGTATGCTGGCCCAGCCCCTGTGCCGCTCGCTTCCTACATCGAGATGGTCAATCGCCAGTCAATCGGCGGCATGACGATCAATCAACAACGCATCCGCGAAGCCTTCAAGGATCTGGTGATCAACGACGAGATGCTGGATAAAATTGGCCCTGCTGCCAACTCTGCCCGCTCGTTGTTCCTGTATGGCCCACCAGGCAATGGCAAAACCACGATCGCCGAAGGTATCTCGCGCATTATGGGTGGCTCAGTGATGTTGCCCTATGCCGTTGAAATCGATGGTCAAGTGATCAAGCTCTATGATCCCCTTAACCATAGCATTTTAACCAAACCCGAAATGCGCCAAGATGATACGCCCGCCCCATTCGGTGCGGTTGCCACCACCATGCCGCCAGCTCCCGACCGACGTTGGCTGCACTGCAAGCGCCCCCGCGTGATGGTTGGCGGTGAACTGATTTTGGAACAATTAGAATTAATCTTCGATCCAATTTCCAAAGTCTATGAAGCACCCTACCAAATGAAGGCTAATGGTGGTTTGTTCCTGATCGACGACTTTGGGCGGCAACGCTGTCGGCCTGAAGAATTGCTGAACCGTTGGATTGTGCCACTCGAAAAGAAAATCGACTTTTTGGCCCTGCAAACTGGCAAAAAGATCGAAATTCCCTTCGATGTGTTGATCGTCTTTTCGACCAACCTTGATCCCAAGGGCTTGGTCGATGATGCCTTCTTGCGGCGGATTCGGCATAAAATCGAGGTTGCCAACCCAACACCCAACGAATATCGCGATATCTTCCGAATCGTTTGCAAAGCCAAGGGCGTGCCCTATAGCGATGATGGCTTGCGCTATTTGATTCAGGAACACTATTTTAAAGTTAACCGTGAGTTGCGCTGCTGTCACCCACGCGATTTACTTGATCAGGTGCTTGATGAAGCGAAATATCGTGGTCAACAGCCCCAAATGAACAAAGAACTTTTGGATCGGGCTTGCGAAGCCTATTTTGTCAAAATGTAGCGAGGTCAAGTTATGTCACTTCTCAAACGTCTTGGAAGCACGCCAACAAGCCCAGAGCCAACTCCTCCTGCTCAGCCAGTTCAACCGATGGCTGGCGAACAATCTATGCCTGAATATCGCTCATCATCGTTGACTCCACTAAGCCCACCACCACCAGCACCATCATCGCCACCCATGCCTGGCGGTAACCTCAGTGCTTTGGCTGGCTCTAGCTCAGGGTTAAGTGGCGGTACGATCAACACCAGCGGCTTTTTGGTCTTGGCTGATCGCGATGCCCATCGCAAAATGCTGGAGCTTTCGCTCTGGATTGTCGATAAAATTCAGGCTTCGGTTGGTTCGCAAACCCAACTACAACGCAACGAAGATTCGGAGCGCCTCATCCAAGAGCGCTTTACCACCTTTGTGCGTCAATCCACTACCAATCTCGACCAAGATGGCACCAAATTGCTCTATCAAATGGTGCTCGATGAATTATTTGGCTTCGGGCCACTTGAGCAATTGATTCGCGACGATACCATCACTGAAATTATGGTCAACAGCGCCACGGTGGTGTATGTTGAACAAAAAGGTAAATTAACCCTTTCGCCAGTCATTTTTGCCTCGGAAGATCATGTGCTCAAAGTGATCGACCGAATTATTCGGCCACTCGGGCGACGGGTTGACCGCAAATGGCCCATGGTCGATGCGCGTTTGCCCGATGGTTCGCGGGTCAATGCCATCATCCCGCCTTGTGCAATCGATGGTTCGTCGCTGAGTATTCGTAAATTCTCCAAGAAAAAACTCCAAGTTAGCGATTTGATCAATTATGGCTCGATGACCAAGGAAATGGCCGACTTCCTGAATGCTTGTGTGGTCAGCGCCATGAACTTAATCGTCTCGGGTGGTACTGGTTCGGGTAAAACCACACTCCTAAACGTGCTCTCCAACTTCATCCCCGACCACTATCGGATTTGTACAATTGAAGACTCAGCCGAACTACAACTTGGTAAAGATCACGTGATTCGGCTTGAATCCAAGCCTGCCGATGTTGATGGCTCGGGCTTGGTCACCATCCGCGACCTTGTGAAGAACTCGCTGCGGATGCGCCCTGACCGCATTGTGGTAGGGGAAATTCGTGACGGCGCGGCGCTCGACTTGCTCCAAGCCATGAACACTGGCCACGACGGCTCAATGTCCACCGTCCACGCCAACACCCCACGCGACGCAATTCGCCGTTTGGAAACCTTGGCACTGATGTCGGGACTCGATTTACCAGTTGCGGTTATTCGCGAACAAATTGCTTCGGCAGTACACGTGATTGTGCAGCAAGCCCGTTTGCGCGACGGCTCACGGAAAGTCGTAGCGGTAACTGAAGTTCAAGGCATGGAAAGTGGTCAGGTCGTGCTACAAGATATCTTCATCTTTGAAGATCAAGGTACTGCGCCAGATGGCAAAGTGATGGGTGTGCTGCGGCCAACCGGGACGCGTCCACGCTTTACGCCAGTGCTCGAAGCCAAAGGCTTCAAATTGCCTCCATCAATCTTCGGCGCAACCTTCCCCGGCATGCGGCGCTAAATTAATAGCTTGTTTCATTCATCAACCCGTAGGATTTAATATTCTACGGGTTGTTTGGCGCTCACAGGGTGTGCTATGATCGGTAGTAAGAATCATTCATAGCAAGGGGGAGCGTAATGGCTCGACAAACCTGGATACGCCGAAGTGGAATTGTGGCTAGTTTGGTGCTAGCACTGTGGGGTTGTGGTGAATATATCGCCCCAGCCACCAAACTCACGATTAATCCTAATGCCGACTCAGGTGCTTACTACCCAGCAATCTATGTTGATAACAACGATCTACGACACTATGCGTGGGCCGAATGTCAGGCAGGCAATGGCTGCGATTTAATTTATACGCGGATGCGTGGCTCAAGTGAATTATTGCGGCAAACAATTACGATCACCAATTCGACTGCCTCGCTGGTCTACCCAAGCCTAACTGCCGATAACACTGATACAATTCATTTGGCCTACCTCAGCAATCAACCAGTTCCTGCCAGAGGTGATTCAACTTACCGCTATTATGCCGTCAGCATCAGCCCCGATGGTGCAACCATCAGCCAACCCGTTAATTTGCAAGGCGAAAGTATTAATAGTAGTTTGATCAGCCCGATTGCAGTGCGCAACAACGACGGCTCACATGTTGGTGTGCTTTATACAATGCTTGACAGTAATCAACAATCGTTAGTGTATCGCCAAATTGCCCCTAGCCTCAGCCAACCAGTTGTGATTGAAACGGTTGCCAGCAATATCATCTTAACCCAACCACGGATCAGCATCGATGCTAATAATACGATCCATGTGGTTTATGGCAAGCGCTCGCCGATTTCGCCAACTCGCAACTTGGGCGGTGATCCAACCCTCGATGAAATTCGTTACGCCCATGGAACGCTGATTGGCATAACCGCTCGCACCGTTGATAGTTATACCAGCGCCTCGGCCAGTATTCCATTCGTCTATGATTTGACGCTGACTGACAAAGCCTACGTGACCTATATCAAACATCCAAGTGCTACACTGCGGGGCATTCCCACCGATAGTCTGCGCAGTCACAATGCCACCGATAATCTCACCACCGATTTGGTGTTGCCATCGATACTTGAGCCATGGAATATTGGCGAAATTAGCACAGTTAACAGTGGTTCAGGCCGCCCAACTGTCTATTTTGCTGGCACCAATAATACCTTCACCGATGCCTTTGCCTTTGATATTTGGCAATACGATGCCCAAGCAAGCGCTGCAATGAACCTCAGTAATACAGCAAATCGCTATGAAAACAACCTTGCCAGTAGCCATTTTCATGCACTTGATCTAGTTGCCTGGCAGGCCGATAGCTTTGATAGCAACGGCTGTACCACCCAAATCGTCAGCTATCGCAGCGATATTGAGCAAACTAACGTTGCCGAGCAATTTCTCAATCCGTTGGGTTGTACACCAAGTGTGCTGCAAATTAGTGCAGGCGACAAAGTTGCCGCTGGCGTGTGGATTTCGGTTGCTCGCAATAATGCCACTCTCAATGTACCAGCAACTGCATTCAATAGTTATGGAACGTTTTTACCGATTGCTCAACGCTAAAATGCTGTAATCGGGCCAAAGGATGAGTTAACAATCAGCCTCATGCCGCTGCCTAGAATTGGGCTATTCGCTGATACTGCGCTCAGCACGCAAAAATATCATCTTGAGGAGCATATGCAAGCAGTAGCCCAATATCTTAAACGTCCAGCAACCTTGGACGATATTCCAGCCGCAACCGCATTAATTAATCGTTGCTCAATGGAAGAAGCCAACGTGATCGAACTTGATGAGGCTGAATTAGGAGTAGAATGGCAGAGTTCAAATTTCAACCTTGCCACTGATAGCCTAACAATCTGGGATGGCGAAACATTAATCGGCGTGGCAGGGGTGTTCAGCGAAGAACCATATGTCCATGGCTATGGTTGGACACGCATTCACAGCGATTATGCCGCCGACAACATTCAACAACAACTGTTGGATTGGCTCGATCAGCGCGTCAGCCAAGATATTGCCAAGGCACCAAGTGATGCTGCGGTTAGTTTGTATCACGGCGTGCTCAGCACCAATCACGAAGTCGCCAAGAGTTTGACCAACCATGGCTATAGTTTGGTACGCCATTTTTGGCGTATGGTGATTGAGTTGGCAGATTACACACCACAGCCTGTACAATTACCCGAAGGTTTGATCATTCGGCCATACGATCCAGCAACCGAATTGCCAGCCGTTATTCATGCAGTCCGCGATTCGTTCCGCGATCACTGGGGCTATGTCGAATCGCCATTTGAGCAAGAACTCAAACAATGGCAAGAGATGATCGCCCGTGAGCCAAATTATGATCCAGCCTTGTTCTATGTGATTTGTGATGGCGATCAAATTGCCGCAATCGCGCTGTGCTGGAAACACATCACTGAAGATCCTAAGATGGGTTGGGTTGGTACGTTGGGGGTTTGTCGGCCATGGCGGCGCAAGGGCTTAGCCAAAGCCTTGCTCTACCACGCCTTCAACGAATTTAGCAGCCGTGGTCAAGAGCGAGTTGGTTTAGGGGTCGATACTTCAAGCCTAACTGGCGCAACCAAAGTCTATGCTGATGTTGGAATGAAACCTGTTCGCCAGTTCGATCGCTATCAAAAAGTGCTACGGCCTGGCATCGAAATTGGCACCGAAACCGCCGAAGCCTAATCTCTCAATCTCCATTTCAGCCAACCACCATCGTAGTATACTGTGGTGGTTGGCGTTTTTTAGGAGCAACAAAATGGCCCATTTTATGCTAGAAATTACCTATACCGTGCCGCTTGAGCAAATTGAAACCAAATTAGCCGAGCATCGCGCATTTTTGCAAACAGGCTACGATCAAGGCTGGTTGCTCTGTTCTGGCCCGCAAAATCCGCGCATCGGCGGAATTGTGATTGCCCGTGCACCATCACTTGAAGCCTTGCAAACCTTGTTTGCCAATGATCCCTATCAGATTGCCAATTTTGCTGATTATCGTTTCGTTGAGTTTAATCCGGTCAAATTTCAGCCATGGCTTGAAGATTGGGTCAACGGTAGCGTTGAATAACATGGTTGGCTGGTTGAACGTGGCTTTCCAACCAGCCAAATTGAATTAATCGTTCAACAATGGCTCATCGGCGTGCACCGCTGCCACAGCTGGCTCATCGCCACGTTGATAGGCAAACGCCATGCGCGGCGTATTATGCGCCCAGCCAAATTCACCTTGGGCATTCAACACGATACAACCCGCCAAGCCTTGCACCCGCCGCTCCAAAAAGGCAATATTGGCTTTGGCCGCCTCATGTGGGGTCGCAGTTCGTAGCTGATCAGCCACGCTTTTGGCAAGGCAAACCTTCATAATCGACTCGCCCCAACCAGTTGTTGAGCAGCCGCCAGTTTCGTTATCGGCATATAAACCACTGCCAACCAAGGGCGAATCGCCAACCCGTCCCGGCAATTTATTGGGAATCCCTCCGGTCGAGGTAGCGGCGGCAATTGTGCCAAAACTATCGAGCGCCACCGCCCCAACCGTATCATGGGCCGAATGAAACGCATCACGGCCCTTATATTGCGGGTTAGCTTGTTGATCCTGCCACCGCTGGCGTTCGCGCTCCACCACCAACTCCGCCGGATCGCACAACTCCGCGCCATGCTCGATTGCAAATTGTTCAGCGCCATTGCCAACAATCAATACATAATCGCTTTCGAGCACTTGACGAGCAACACTGATAGGATGGCGCACCCGTTGGACTGCGGCGACTGAGCCAGCCCGCATGCTTGCGCCATCCATAATCCCTGCATCCAATTCAACTTCGCCAATCGCATTGAGAAACGAACCCACCCCAGCATCAAATGTCGGGTCATCTTCGAGCACCCGCACCGCTGCCTCAACTGCATCAAGCGCAGTTCCCCCTTGCGCCAACACAGCCCAACCAGCCGCTAGTGCCGCCAAACAGCCTTGTTTGTGGGCCTCAACTTGATCATCGGGCATATTCCAAGCCCCACCATGGACAATCAGGGCGATCATCGCTGCTCCTTTGCTGCGAAGAATGAATGCTTCAATGCTGGTATTTTAATCGAATTCTTGAGGTTGGGGGTCAGGAGTCAGGGGCTAGGGGTCAGATGAGCTTAATCTGCCCACCATCAAAGAAATTCAAGGAATCATATTAATAACTATCTTATTCCTTAAATTTCTTTAAAAATACCCCGCTTTTACCCCAGTTTTCACCCTTCTGTAGGTACGCAGGTTTTGGTCTAATGAGCTTGCTAGTCAACGAAGGAGGTCAGGGACGAAACAAGCCGAGCTTCAAACCGCAATCTAGTACGGGGTACAACATGAAAGTTTATAAGCCAATGCTCAAATTCATTGCAGCTTTTTTGGTCTTTTTACCGCTCGTCACCAGTGCTGCCAGCAGCACCGAGCACTTTAATCAACCAATCAGTAGTTCCAGTATGTTTAGCTGGTACACCAACTCCAGCACCGCCACGGGTACAGCCAACGTCAGCGATAGCCAAGCCCAAGATGGCAAGATTCTGCGGCTTTCAATTGCTGCTGGACAAACTGCTTACCCAGGTCAAGGCTCAAACTTGGTTTCACGCCAAATGTATCATTATGGCACGTATGAAGCCCGCATGAAAACCGCCAACTGCGCCAGCGACGAAGGCGTAATCAATGGTTTCTTTACCTATTTCAACGATGGCAGCGATAGTAACGCCAACGGCTTGCCCGATAACAGCGAAATTGATTTTGAATGGCTCTGCGCCGAACCCCAATCAATCTTGATGACGATCTGGACCGATTACAACGATCCAACTGCGATCAGTCGGCGGGTCTATCGCAAGGTCAATTTGGCAACTGGCACGATCGAATATACCCGCTATGCCACAACCTTCGGCGATAGCTACACCGATTTGTCGAATAGCCCAAGCGAAAATCAACCAACGGCAGTACAGGCGATTTCAGGCTACAATTCAGCCACCAACTACTATGAATATGGCTTCAATTGGACTGCCAGCAATGTCACCTTGTGGGTGGTGAATCCTAGCAACGGCCAAAAAATTGTACTCTGGGATTATCGCGGGCCAAGCGCACGGATTCCCAAAAATCCAGCAGCCTTTATGGTCAATTTGTGGCATCACCCCAATTGGACACCCGAATGCTGTGCGAACGCCACCAATCCACCACGAGCCACTCGTTCGATGGATGTTGATTGGCTGCGGTTCACGCCACAAAGCGATATCCCCAGTGATACGACCGCGCCAAGTGCTCCCAGCAATTTGCAAGCACCCAGCAAAACCCACAACAGCGTGAATTTAAGTTGGAACACCGCCACCGATAATGTTGGCGTAGTGGGCTACGATATTTATCAGAATGGCGGGGCCAATCCCGTTGCCAGCACCAGCAGCACCACCATCACGATCAGCGGGCTGAATCCCAGCACTGCCTATAGTTTTGCGGTCAAAGCGCGTGATGCCGCTGACAATCGCTCGGCCAACAGCAACAGCCTGAGCGTCAGCACCAACAACCAGCCAACCACAGGCAACGGTTTACAAGCAAGCTTCGTCAAAACCTCAGATTGGGGCAACGGCTACGTGGGAGTCTATCGGATTACCAACAATGGCAGCAGCGCCGTCGATGGCTGGACGTTGGGCTTTGACTTACCGAGCAATGCCACGATTTCAAGCTGGTGGGATGCGACTCAAGCCAAGAGCGGCAATCGCTACACCGCTGGCAATCTCGCATGGAACCGCCGAATCGAGGTTGGCCAAACTCGCGAATTTGGCTTCAGCGGAAGCTACAGCGGCGCATGGGTCAATCCTAGCAACTGCACGATCAACGGCCAAGCCTGTAGTGGCGGCACAACCAGCACCAACGTGGCGCTTGGTCGGCCAGTTCAGGTTTCCTCGGTCGAAACCAGCGCTTTGGGTGGAGCCAATGCCACCGATGGCAACAACGCTACCCGTTGGGCCAGCAGCTACAGCGATCCTCAATGGATTCAGGTTGACTTGGGCAGCAGCAAAAGCTTGACCAAAGTTGTGTTAAATTGGGAAGCAGCCTATGCCCGAGCCTATCAAGTGCAAGTTTCTGATGATGCGAGTACCTGGCGCACCCTGAGCACGGTCAGCAACGGCGATGGTGGCACTGATACACTCAATATCACTGGCAGCGGACGTTATGTACGAATTTACGCAACCCAACGCGGTACCGAATGGGGTTACTCGTTGTGGGAAATCGCCGCCTATAACTAGGGAGCGTCTGGCAACAACTCCCATGTTCAATCCCCTAGCTCTGATTCGAGCTAGGGGATTTTTGATACCTAAAGACGTGAGAGCAAGCTGAGATTGCTTTTATTGGGGAAGCATTAACATCAATTTGATGCTAGAAGCACGTTTTTGAAGGATTTACAACCTATTTTTGTAGCTTGTAGCAACATGCAAGAATCATTAAAGTATAACAAGATCCCTGAATAATTGGAGGTTGATCAACTCATGAAACATCACAAACACGCACTGTCTCCAAGCGAACATCGGATTATGCACATCCTGATTCAAGGCAAAACCAATAAGGCTATTGCCCAAACGCTAAAGCTCACCGAAGGCAGCGTCGAAACCAGCCTCCACCGCATCTACACAAAGCTTGGGGTGGATAATCGAGTTAAGGCAACTCTCGTTTATCTCCAATTACTCAACTCGTCAAAACAAGGTTAAGTAAATACTGTATACATTATCTAGCAATTACTAGATTAATCAGCAAAACTGGGGGTACAATATTACTAGAATAATGCTGGCCCAACAAATTCCAGCATTTAGTAATAGATGGAGTATGAATGGAAGCCATGGTTGGTCAAACAGGCCCGACCCACAGCCAAACCACCCGCGAAATCGCCTTTTCGGTGCTTGATTTAGCCACAATTTTCGAGGGCGGCAGCCCCGCCGAGGCGTTTAAAAATAGCCTTGCGCTTGCGCAACATGCCGAGCAACTTAACTTTAAGCGCTTCTGGCTGGCCGAGCATCACAATATGGCCAATGTTGCCAGTGCCGCTACTGCCGTGGTAATTGGCCATGTTGCCGCTGGAACCAAACGAATTCGGGTTGGCTCTGGTGGGGTGATGCTGCCTAATCATTCGCCCTTAGTAATTGCTGAACAATTTGGCACACTCGAATCGCTCTACCCAGGCCGGATTGACTTAGGTTTGGGGCGGGCACCAGGGACTGATGGGCGCACTGCCATGGCCTTGCGCCGCGATCTGATGGCCAGCGCCGAGCGCTTCCCCGAAGATGTACGTGAACTCCAAGCCTATTTTGCCGAGCCAAGCCCGGGCCAATATTTGCGGGCAATCCCTGGGGCTGGCTTGCACGTACCGTTATGGCTACTTGGTTCGAGCACATTTAGCGCTCAGTTGGCGGCCAAATTAGGCTTGCCATTTGCCTTTGCAGCCCACTTTGCCCCAACCCACTTGTTTGATGCACTGCAACTTTATCATCAGCATTTCCAGCCATCAGCCCAACTTGCCAAACCCTATAGCATGGTGGCAATTAATGTGATTGGAGCCGAAACTGATGCCGAAGCTCAATACTTATTTACCAGCATTCAACAAGCTTTTTTAGATATTCAGCGCGGCACGCCACGACCAATTCCTGCGCCCACCAATGATCCAGCCAAACGCCAAGCGCTGGATTTTGCCTTTGCTCAAAGCCCAATGCTAACCTACACCGCGATTGGTACAGTCGATACCTTGGAGCAACGGTTGAGCGAAATTATCAAAGCCACCGCCGCCGATGAAATTATGGTCAGCGCCAATATTTATGATCAAGCGGCGCGTATCCGTTCATTTGAAATTGTCGCCGCCGCTCGCGACCGCATTAACGCCAAACGCCTTGCCCAATAACCAATCTCTAGGCCACAACCTTCCATTATCCACAGAAGGTTGTGGCCTGAATTTGCTAATGACATCCATCGCTTGAATGATTGCCTATGTTGAAATCAGACCCTATAATTGGAGTAGATCAGCGCACAGCCTCAATTCACGAGAGAAACGAATCTAAGCGTGTTGCAAAAACATGCTCCATCCTCGATTAACTTGGCTGCTAGGCTGATGCTTGCAGCACATGAAGGAATGAGAAAGGGAACTCCATGAATACGTGGTGGAAAATCCGCAGTTTCGGCGTGCTCGTACTTTTGGGTTTAGTTTTTGGCTTGGCTCCACAACCTTCACAGGCAGGCGGGGTTGTCTACGTTGTGCCAGGTGGTGCTGGTAGCCAAACTGGCACCGATTGGGCCAACGCCAAAGATCTTCAGGAAGCGATCCAAAGCTCGACGACCGGCACAGAAATTTGGGTCAAGCAGGGAATTTATCGCCCAACAGCTGGGACAGATCGCACAGCCGCCTTTACACTTACCAGTGGCATTCAACTTTTTGGTGGCTTTGCTGGTGATGAAACCTCGCGCCAAGCCCGGAATCCCAGCCAAAATCCCACAATTCTCAGTGGCGATTTGCTTGGCAACGACGTAGGTGCAGCCAGTCAAAGTAACCCAACCCGCAGTGATAACAGTTACCACGTGCTTTATTGTATTACAAAGCCTGAGCCAATGTTAATCGATGGCTTTGTGATTAGTGGTGGACAAGCGACAAACCAAATATTTCCACAGAATATGGGCGGTGGTGGTCTATTCGATCGGTGCAACTTAACAATATTAAATAGTCGTTTCATCAGCAATGCTGGCCTGTTTGGCGGTGGGATTTTGAATTTCAATACTAGCTTAACGATTAATCAAAGTATCTTTGCTGGCAATTGGGCACTAAGCACTGGCGGCGGGCTTGAAAACCAACAAAATGGGATTGTTAACCTGCGATCAAGCGCATTTGTCGGCAATATTTCCCAGCAAAATACCGTGAGTGCGATTGCCAACGCTAGTGGCACACTTAATCTGCATAACAGTATCGTTTGGGAAAATAATGGCATCGCGCCCATCAACGGTTCCAATAATAATCTCAACCTCAACGTGAGTTATTCAATTGTTCAAGGCGGCTTTATTGGCACTGGCAATAGCAGCAGCGATCCGCAGTTTGTTGATGCTGATGGTGCTGATAATCTGGTTGGCACGCTCGATGATGATTTGAATTTGCAGGCCAACTCAGCCGCCCGCAATACGGGCAATCCGAGTTTACTGCCAAGTGATCAAACTGATCTCGACGGCGATAACGATGTTAGCGAGGCTATTCCCTTGACAATCGATTATCGACCACGGATCAACGAAGGTTTCGTTGATATGGGTCCATACGAATATCAAGGCAATGAGCCAACCATAACTCCGACGGCAACGGCTACACCCAGCCCAACTGTTACAGCAACCGCTACAGCAACAGCAACCGTTATGCCTAGCGAAACCCCAACTCCAACCGCAACGGCTGAAATTCCCCCAACAACCCAGATCTATCTACCAGCGGTCATGCGCTAGCCCATCAATGGCTGCTTTGGGTCAAACCAAGGCAGCCACTTTGAGCGCGACTCGCTGCAACCCTGTATAATAGACCCAAGCTTAGCTAGGGAGATCAGGCATGATCGCATCGGTACGGGGTGTTGTGCAATTGATTGGTCAGGATCAAGTGGTAATTGACGTGCATGGTGTGGGTTTAGCCATCGCCGTACCTCGCACCGTTTTAGCAACAATTGGCGCGATTGGCGATACCGCTCAGTTGTATACCCATTTGCATGTGCGCGAAGATATGCTGGCCTTATTTGGCTTCAGCTCGCCAGCCCAACGTGCATTGTTTGAGCTATTACTGGGGGTCAGCGGAATTGGCCCCAAAGTTGCTTTAGCGCTGCTCTCGGCGGCCACCCCCGAAGAACTGCAACATGCGATCGCCCGCGAAGATATCACGATGCTCTCCAAAGTGCCAGGCATTGGCAAAAAAACCGCTGCCCGTTTGGTGCTCGAACTCAAAGGCAAATTTGGAGTCGCTACAATCAGTCCGCAACTCAGCACCAACCCAGGCCTGCTAGCACTCAACACCGAACTGATCGATATTTTGACCAGCCTTGGCTATAGCACTACCGAAGCCCAAGCAGCCCTGAATGCGCTCCCTGCCGATGCTCCCGCCGACACTGAAGAACGCCTCCGCTTGGCCTTGCAATATTTTGGTGGGGTGTAATAACCCATCAGTCAGGCTCAAGCTAGAGTATTGGGCTATCCTATAACATAGGACTATCAAGAACGATTCTCGTTAGGATGGCCGTAAGCTGACGCTGGCATACTATGGTCAAATCCTTCCTCCTCACACACACTCTTCTCTCCTACAAGCGGCCCAACTGGGCCGTTTGTAGTTTTAGCCCTAAAAAATCCGACTAGCTTAATTCAGCCAGTCGGATTACAAACTTAAGCAAGGTTCGATTAGACTAGGCGTTGTTGACGAAACATTTCATACAACACAATGCTAGTCGCCACCCCTAAATTCAGCGAATCGCAGGTGCCAGCCATGGGAATGCGCACCAAGGTATCACAGACGCTTTGCTCACCAACCGATAAGCCCAAGCGTTCACTGCCCATCAGCAAAATCGCGGGGCTTGGGTAGCTGATGGTTTGGTATTCCTGCTCAACATCGGGGGTCGTGCCAATCACATGATAGCCATTGGTTTGTTTCCACGCGGCAAATTCATCGAAGGTTGTGCGCACCATACGCAAAGCAAACAATGACCCCATACTGGCGCGAATCGCTGCCGGATGATAAGGATCGGTCGTGTCGCCAATCAAAATTAGGCCTTCGCAACCAACTGCATCACAGGTGCGCATAATCGCGCCCAAGTTGCCAGGGTTACCAACTCCATTCAAGGCCACCCAAGGCCGATCAGTCAATTGAACATTGCTCAGCGGCTCTTGCTGCAATTTGACCACGGCCCCGATGCCTTGCAGATTTTCTTTAAATGAAATGCCTGCAAAGGCACTCGCCGAAAGTTCAACCATTTGTTTGGCAGCTTTGCGCAAAGCACTGACAGTGCCAGCAGAATGCTCAGTGCGTGAGAGCAATTCCAGCGAGATCGCCCCAATTTCCAGCGGCAAACCAGCATTAATTGCTTGGGCAACGATTCGCGCCCCTTCAATATAGTACGTTCCCGTTCGGTCGCGGGCATCGCGCGAGCGCAATTGACGAATTTCTTTGACAATATCGGGTAAAACGGTTTGCTCTAGCTCCACGGTTGGTTTTTGCCCTTGCGACACAGGTTTACGCGCTTGATGCGAGCGTTCTGGGCGTTTGGCAGGCGGTCGGGCCGGGCGTTGTGGGCTTGTTGGCGGGCGTTTAGGTTTATTCGATTTACGAGTCATGAGCGCTACTTTCTCCCACAGTAGCAGCATGATCGCCCACTGGGGAATGTATTTTAACCGAAAAAACCAACGCCCGCCAAACAATTAGCCTAGGACAACCAATTACTCGGCGATTTCGCGATATTCAAACCAATCGAAATCGGCCACAGTTTGGCTGGTTTGGCCTTGGCTACTGGCATACAAACCAATCACTGTGCCCACAAAACCACCAGCAACCGGAGTGCTCAAAAAGCGGCCATCAAGATTTTCAAAGACTGGCCGCCATGCATCGGGCTGCTCGGCCACAAAAAAGCTATATTCCTGCCCATAAGCCACAATTCGTAAATAGTTGCGCTGGCTGGCGATTGGCACTTGCGCCAAACATTCTTGCTCACCATTGCGACACACAATCAGGCTGGCTTGCTGCTCGCCAGTAATTACAAATTGCACCTGATAGTTATGATTTTGAATCAGCACCATACCCGCTACTTCTTGCGGCTGTTGCGGCTGAAACTCCAGCATAGTTTGCGCTAAGAAGTTCATATGTTGCTGCCGTCGCCCAACAAAGCTAGGGTTGACCATTTGGTTGATTTGCTCAGGCCGCAGTTGCATGCGCAACCAACCAACTCGTTCGCTCAAGCTCCACCATTGCGAACGCGGCGTGCGCAAAAACATCCAATGCATGGCTAAATTGTCGCCATCAAAATGATCGCAGGCAGCTTGAACTGGCCAGCGTTGCAAGGGCAAATCGGGCGCAGGGTAGCTCAATTCAACTTTGCCAGTGCCAGGGCTAATCAACGGCCAACCTTGTTCCCACTGAACCGGAGCTAAGAAGGTTTCACGCCCAAGATTATAGAAACCGCCGCCATATGGGCGCATTGCCAGCAACACCAGCCACCATTCGCCATTTTGGGTTTGCACCAGATCAGAATGGCCCGTGCCCATCACTGGATAATCACGGCCAAGCTGGCGATGGGTCAGAATTGGATTGGCGGGATAGCCTATATAGCCTTGGGTCAATTCGCTACTGCGGGCAATCGTTACCGCATGATTGTATTCCGTGCCAGCCTCGGCAATCAGCAAATAATACCAACCATCAATTTTGTAAAGATGTGGCCCTTCCGTCCAAATCACGCCATTGAGCGCTCCTCGCCACAGCACCGCTTGCTCACCAATCAATTGCATCGTGGTCAAATCAAGCTCTTGCAGCCAAATTTCGCATTGGCCTTCGTATTCGGGGTTGGCTTTGCCACGATTGCCCACATACCAAGCCCGACCATCCTCGAAAAAGAGCGAGGGATCGATCCCATCAGCATCAAGCCAATAGGGGTCTGACCATGGGCCAGCTGGCGATTGAGCAGTCACGATAAAGTTGCCATGGCGCTCTTTGCCAGCAATCAAGGTGGTAATCATGTAAAACGTGCCATCATGGTAGCTGATAGTTGGGGCAAAAATTCCTGCTGATGGATGAATTTCGTCGAGGTTGAGCTGCGAGGGGCGGTCTAAAATATGGCCAATTTGCTGCCAATGCACTAAATCGCGGCTATGATGAATCGGCACACCTGGAAAATATTCAAAGGTCGAGTGAATCAGATAATAATCTTCGCCTACCCGACAAATTGCTGGATCTGGATAAAAGCCCGTCATGATTGGATTGTGAAAGCGGCGTTGCATAGTGTTCCTCACACATGGAAACGTTTTTATTAGTTATTTTTTAGCAGAAATTTGTTAAGATGCAATTGAAAGTTTTAGGTGTTTTGGGAGCAATTAATGAGCGATTTACCAGCTAGTGCCCGTATTTACAACAACAACCTTTTAAAGTTCTACGATTTTCTAGTTCATGGCATCTCCGATAGTTTTATTTGGCGCTGCCCCAAGCCCAATTTAGTTGCATGGTATCGCCAACATCTCGGCAAGCAGCACTTGGATATTGGGCCAGGCAGCGGTTTGTTATTGCGCGAAACCCTGAATCAACAACAATTAAGCAAATTGGTGCTGCTCGATGTTAATCCTGCGTGCTTAATCCAAGCGTCAGCCAATCTCAGCGAGTGGCAACCACAGGCCGTTCGTGCTTCGATTATGCAAACATTGCCATTAACTGAGCAGTTCGATTCGATTGGTTTGGGCTATATTGTGCATTGCATCGCTGGCACACCTGACATTAAAGGCGCAGTGCTACAACGGCTGGCCGAGCTGTTAACTCCCAATGGAGTGCTGTTTGGTGCAACAATTTTAAGCGCTAGCGAACCATTTCATAGCGCTACGGCGCGGCGTTTGATGGGTATTTACAATCAGCGCCAAATTTTTGCCAACCAAACCGATACCCTCGCCAAGCTTGAAACGATGCTGCAACAGGCTTTTCAACTCTATGAGATTAAGCGCATCGGCAGTGTGGCGCTCTTTGCTGGCTGGCGTTGATCGTTGATCCAACTCAACCAACTCAGAACCCCCCCAAATCAAAAAGCCCCTCGCCCGCTCCTTGGGTAACAAGTTCTTATACTGGTTATTATGCTTCGAACCAACGATCCCATAGTTCATCGATGTCCAATAATCGCCCTTGAGGGGGTACAGGGGGATTAAAGC
>NZ_DOPT01000075.1:24505-24865 GCF_003512625.1 Herpetosiphon sp.
GCGGGACGGAAGGGTGGTGATCAGGAATAATTGTTAAGAACCCACCTTTATTAAGCGTAAGGGGATCTCTCAACAATCCTGGCTGATCCTGAAATACAGGCTATTTTTTAGAAGAACTTTAGTAAAATAGCCTGTAGACTTGCTGGTTAAAGTATCGCGTTAGCGTAAACTTCGAACAACACAGTGTAATAGTTTATTAGGCTACCAATCCGCTTCATTCTCTCACCCCCTGCCCCGTCGCAGAGGAAGAGGGACGGCTTACAAGGATAGGTTTTGATCGTTTTCCGTTATGAACCACCAAGCCTGTGGTTCATCGGTGAATGCCTGCTCACCACACCATGTCCTTGAGGGGGTGCAGGG
>NZ_DOPT01000006.1:0-84802 GCF_003512625.1 Herpetosiphon sp.
CTGAAACCCATGTGCCAAATAAGCTTGGCACGAGAACGATTGTTGTTAAGCCCCCTCACTCACGCCTTACAAGGGTAAGTTTTTAACAATTCATTGATCACCACCCTTCCGTCCCGCCTCCAGGCGGGAGACGCAGTGGGCTTTAATCCCCCTGCACCCCCTCAAGGGCATGGATCGGCAGGTATTCATCCACCGATGAACCAGCCTATCCGTGGTTTGCAATGAAAACCTACCCTTGTAAGCTCTCCCGCACGCGAGGCGAGGGGGAGAGGCTAGGGGTGAGGGAATGAACCATTACAGCTATGCTCTATGTGCTATGCTCTATGCGCTTTTAACCCCAACCCAAATCGTTGCTGGCAGTACCGCCTGTTTGATTATCGCCCTCGCCACCCATTTCTTCATCGATCATCTGATCGACCATTTCATTCCAATCACCACCGAGATCATCGCCTAGCTCACGGCCCATTTTCTTGGCCCAACGAGCAACTGAACGCGGGTCGTTTTCATCAAGATCGTTGAACATCGACGAATCGGCCATTGCATCCAAACGGGCATCTTCGCTGCGCACCACCGCAACTCGTGAGATCGCCCGCCGCACTGCTTGGCTCGAACAGCGTGGGCATTGCAAATCGCTGGGGTCGCTAAAACCTCGTACCAAGCGGGCAAAACGCCCTTGGCATTCCGAACAAACATATTCATAGACTGGCATGAATTCGGTTCCTTTTATTGATCAAGCTGGTTGAGCCAACGCTCCAACCAGGTTTTTAGCTGATTAAGCTGATTGGGAATGAGGCCAATTGCCGCAATCGAGCCAAATTCCTCAAGTGTGTTTGCTTGTGGGTACAGAATTGCGGCGGCTAGCACACATGGCTGACCATTGTAGCCCAAGCTGCCACGATAGGCATAGACATCATCAAGCGCACTTTGCGGAACCCGCTGGTCAGGCGCTCGGCGATATTTGGCATCAAGCACCAACACCTGCTTGGCATTGGCCGTGGCAGTTTGTAACACCAAATCGGGGATGCGCAAATATCGATCAAGGCTATAAAAACCATCAGAATCGGGCTGGGCGCTAAATCGCGCTTGGTAGCGCAAATGCCAAAGCTGTGAGCCAATCCGCACGCTCAACAACGGTGTGGCGGAATTTAATTCAAGCACCCAACGTTCACGCTGAGGGTTATCGATCAGCAGATGTTGGGCTTCAACCTGGCCTAATTCGGCTAAAACCTGGGCGACAGCTAGCGCACACCATTGCTCATAGAGGGTTGGCACATCGGCCAAGGGCAAGGCCAAACTGCCAACTTCCAAGGTGAGCAACGGCTGTTCATGCAAACTTCGCGCCAACTGGCGAATCGGTCGGTAACGCGCATCACGGTTGATCAGTTGGCTTTGGACTGGCTGCTGGCGAGCTTTTAAACCCGCCAAGGGCGCTGCTTGGCGTAATTGGCGCAAAGCCGTCAGTCGTTGCTCAATTGTTGCTTGAATACTGGTTAAATCAAGCTGGCGTTGTTCACGAGCAAGGCGACGTAAATTGCGTAAACGCCGCTCAATTTGCTGAATCAAGCCAATCAACCAGCGATGCTCTGGCAGATCGAATGAAGCTTGGGCATGCTCAGCCTGCACCTGCTCTGGCACGAGGCCATACGGTTCGAGCACGTGATAACGCTCGCTGGGCTGAGCCAATTGATCGAGCTTAAATTGCTGAGCCGTGCCCAAGTCAGTTGTTCGCGGTTGGCGTTCAAGTGTCGATTTGGCCTGACGCTGCAAGCTGCGTACAATCTGGCTCGCTTGCTGGCTACTTTGGTTAATCAAGCTCAGCGCTTCTAAAAATGGGCTAGGATCATCGGGGAGCAACGGCACTAACACCGCTTGGGCAAAGCTGGGGCTGGCAATTCGCAAGGCGAGCGAACGAGCCAACGAGCTGAGATCGTTCAGCAATGCTCGCCACAATTCACGATCAAGCAAATGTGGCTGAAGCTCAAATTGAAACTGCTGCTGCTGAATTTCGCCATCAGCCCATTCAATCTGCAACCGGCCATAAACTGTGCCCGCCTGGCCACGTGGCAACCACGACCAACGCCAAGTTGGATCAAATGGGCTGACTTGGGGCACACCCAAATTATCAGCACCAATCGAAAGCTGCGCATTGCGCACATTGGTTTGGGCTGGGCAAGCCATGTTGACCACGGCCCACTCATTCCAAGCGCTGGCAGTGACATGCACAGTTGCTTGGCTATCGATACCGTTAATTGTCAGTGGAATTAACTCTGCCACCGCCCGATTGCTCCTGCTAAGCCCGCCAAATCTTGAGGATCAAGGGTTTGGGCCACCCGCCCGACAATTTCGCGTAGAATGGCTAGTTGATTCGCGTTTAGTGGATCGCTGCCATTGCCCAACACCCCGCCCAGCATCGCCAACGCCGCAGGCCGCAGATCGCTCGGCCCAGCACTAGCAGCGAGATAATTGGCAAACTGTTGCATGGCCTCGCGTAAACTATTCCGCGCTTTGCTCCAATCGATCACTTCAGGAATACCAGCGATGCCGAAGGCCAAAATATGCAAACGCCGATAGGCCGGATGCACCTCGGAAGCAAGCTCAACTGGACTAGTTTCTGCTTGAGTGACAGATTCAACCTGCGCTGCTTGAGCGGTTGGAGCGATTGCTTGGCCTTGGCAATAGGCAATAATTTTGCTCAGCGCTACTTTTAATTGATGCTCAAGCTCACGGCCATAAATCAGCCATGCATCAAGGGTCATGCGAAATGGGTCGAGCACCTCGCGCGGGGTTTCGGCCAAATCGGGCAGCACTTGCCAACGCCCGTTGGGGTATTGCAACTCCAAAGCGCGGCCAACCCCCCGATCAACCGCCAACAGCAAATCGGCTTGGTGGGCTAGTTCAGCGCTCAACGAACGCGCAGTATGCGTTGGTGGCGTAGCGCTCAAATGCTCCAAGGCCATGCGAGCTTCTGGTTGCCACGTATCGCCATCGTGGCCCAACACCCCAGCAGATTCAATTTGCCAGGTTGGGTACGATTCGAGCAACAAGCGGCGTAATAGCACCGCACCCATCGGAGCACGTCCAGTATCAGCTCCCCCAACGACCACAATCAATGCCATGCGCTGCTCCTGATTGCTAGAAATTTAGATTGTTTGAAGCATAAGCCCAATTCCAAGGATTGTCACCACACCAGCGCTGGCGATTGGCAGCCAACGCAACCAACGGGCATCGGGCTGGCTGGTTTTGATCAGGCGCGAGCCAAGTGTTACCAGCACAATCCCAATGCCGATTAAGACCGCCGCCAAACCAGCACTAAACGCCACAATCATCGCCAAGCCGAGGCCAATTCGGCCAAGCGTCGCCGCAACAATCATAATCACCAAGGCTTCGGGGCAGGGCACAAGCCCACCCGAAATGCCCAAGCCTAGTAATTTGCGGTTGCTCACATGGCTATGGCCTGCCCCACCATCGCCATGGCTATGAAACAAGCCACCATGGGAATGGCCTTGGTTGCCAGAACGCAGCGCTTGCAGCCGCTCCCAGAGCATGCGCAAACCCAAGCCTGCTACCAAAACTCCCGAAACGAATGTCAGAATTGGGATAAAGCGCTCAGGCGTAGCCCAAGCACTGAACAGCAACATCAACCCGCCCAAGGCAAAAACACTGGCAGTATGGGTCAGCGTAACAATTGCGCCCAGCAAGGTCGCTTGTTGAATCGTGCCGCGTGAGCCAACCAGATAGGCCGCGACCAAGGTTTTGCCATGGCCAGGTTGTAAGGCATGAACCGCGCCAAATCCAAAAGCCAGCCCCAGCGTTGCCGCGATCAAGCCAAACGAACTATCGCCAGTTTGCAAACGGGCCACGAGGCTTGAGCTTGGTTGTTGCGGGGCACTCGGTTCCGCCGTTGGCAAGGCAATCGCGCCATCGCTGCGAAAATTGCTAGGCCATTTAATTGGAAACTGAGCACTATGCAAGTCCATGGTGCTAGCATCTTGGGCCACAATCCCTGCTCGGCCACGGGTTTTGCTCCAATCGACAACACTAATATCATGGTAATTATTCGATTTTAAGCTGAGCAGATGTTCGCCTGTGGCGATTGGCCCAAGCGCTGCCTGCACCGTCCAGGTTAAATTCGTCGCATTCGAGCCAATAAAATCAGCTTTGGTGGTCGGAAATTCGCTGACTTCATACAAGGTCAATGAGAGTGCTTGGTGATCAAACGCCAATTCCAAATTGCGATTAAACTCAGCACACCAACGCTCAATTTCAATTTGATCCAGCGTTTGCGAACGATCAGTATCCAAGTGCTCCCACAAACGCGGCGTAATCAGCGGGCCAGCGATTAAGTGTACGGTCAGCACAATTTGAGTTGGCTGAATCTGCACCCGCATATCTTGAAAAAGCTGATCAAGGCTGTGTGCCTGAGCGGTTTGTGGTTGGCTGGCAAATAGTAACAGCAGCCAGCATGCGCATAAACAACGTTTCATAGCCGCATGATAACAAATTAATCCTAAACGCTGGCATAGCGCTTGCCTACAAATCGGTAGTTTTTACGATAAAGGAGCACATATGGCACGCTATCGCGTTATGGGAATTTTGACCGATCGGGCGGCGCTCGACGGATTACTCCAGCAATTGCATCAATCAGATGTCAAGCCTGATGATATTGGGGTTTTGTATGCTTCGGATGCAACGGTTGAGGCCAAACAGGATCGTACTGAAGTTGCTGCTGGGGCAGCGGCAGGGGTTACGGCTGGCAGTGTCGTCGGCGTTGTAGCTGGCTTAATGTCATTTGCCATTCCTGGCATTGGCCCAGCCTTGGGTGCAGGCATTCTTGGCTCGACGGTGGCAGGGGCAGCAGCAGGCGGAGTTTTAGGCGCTTTTAGCCAAATTGGCCTTGGCAACGATTTGGCCGCCTCGTATGAGCAAGCACTCAAAGCTGGCGAAACGATTTTGGCGATCGATAACGATAACGCCGATCAAGCTGGCGTGGTTGAAAGCCTACTGCGTGAACGCAATATCGAACTCGTCAATACCTTCCAGATTTAACTCAATTGAGTGAGTTTGGGCATTCCGCAATTGACGATTTTTGTATCCCCAGCCCTTCTCCCAGAGCGATAGGAGCAGTGGCTGGGGATGAACCATGGCTTATTTCTAACCCTCGATAAAGCGATAGCCAATGCCCCACTCAGTCTGAATCAAATTCGATTCAGCATCGATCTCGCTTAATTTTGAGCGCAAACGCCGAATATGTACATCGACGGTGCGGGCATCAACATATTCATCATAGCCCCAAACTTGCCCTAGTAGCACTTCGCGGGTAAACACTTGGCCTGGGTGCGAAGCCAAGTAGGCCAATAAATCGAATTCTTTGGGCCGCAAGGTGAGTTGCACATCACGGAAGGTAGCGCGGCGACGAGCATTATCGAGCTGTAAGCCACTTGAGGTTGGGGCTGCATCACCAATTTGTTGGCGCAAACGGCTAGCCTCAGCAGTACGCCGCAACAATGCACGTACTCTGGCCACTAGTTCACGCGGGGAAAATGGCTTGACCACGTAATCATCAGCGCCCAGCTCCAAACCGACCACTCGATCAACCTCATCGGCACGTGCAGTTAACATAATCACTGGTTGCTCAAAGCCCTCGGCTCGCATTTGGCGCAACACGCCAAAGCCATCGATCCCAGGCAGGCCAATATCCAAAATTAACAGATCATAGGTTTCGTTGCGCAAGCGTACCAAGGCATCTTCGCCTGAGCCAGTTTCGCCCACGGCAAAGCCTTCGCGCTCGAAGCGCGAACGCACTACATCAACCACACTTGGTTCATCATCAACAATTAAAATACGTTGCATTAGGCATCCTCATTGGTCATGACTTCGCTCAAAATCCAGTTTAAAAAGCGTTGTGAGCCATCAACAATTGGCAAAGCAATAATTTCGGGTAGCGAATAGGAGTGCAATTGTTCGACGCGCTCGATCAAACTGCCCAAGGCATCGGCTCGGGTTCGCACAATCAACAAGATTTCAGGCTCTTCCTTGAGTATTCCATCCCAATGATAAATCGAGGTAACTTGGGGCAAAATATTGACACTGGCGGCCAGCCGTTCAGTAACCAAGGCGCGGGCCAATGTGCGGGCCTCATCAGCATTGCTGGTGCTGATCAAAACAACATGGGCTGTATCCGACATAGCTCCTCCAGATCGATATAACCGATTGCTGCGTTTACTCTACCTTAAAGCCATCGATCTGCAAGAGGGTTAAGCTGTTACCACTTGTTAATCCCCCATAGCATCGAAGGCTATACCTAGAGAGTTTAGCGATTTAGCCTATTGAGTCGGGCGAATTGGCTGTGTTAGGATCGCCAACGCAGCATCACATGAGAGTGAGTGTACATAGCGTCCATCGGAGCGTACCCTATGTCACAGCATGCATTGATCAAACGTTTATTGATTTTGGTAACTCTGTTGAGTTTGGTAGCTTGTGGCTCAAGCCAAACCAACCAAACGGTAACTGCCGATAAACCCACTAAAACCTATGCCGATTTGGTGATTGGCTATTCGCAAATCGGCGCTGAAAGCCGCTGGCGCACCGCTAATACCCTCTCAATCCAAGAAAGTGCCCAAGATTTGGGCGTTGACTTACGTTTTGCTGATGCCCAACAGGAACAAATTAACCAAATTAATGCGATTCGTTCGTTCATCACTCAAAAAGTTGATCTGATTGGGGTTTCGCCAATTGTTGCCGATGGCTGGGATGAGGTGTTTGCTGAAGCCAAAGCCGCTGGAATTCCAATTATTGTGGTTGATCGCACGGCCAATGTGCCCGACGAATTAATTACCGCATTTATTGGCTCGGATTTTGTATTAGAAGGTGAACGCGCTTGCGAAGAAATGGCTCAGTTGCTCAATCAAAAAGGCACGATTATTGAGCTAGAAGGCACGGTTGGCTCGGCTCCCGCCCGCGATCGTAAAACTGGCTTTCATAATTGCTTGAAAAAATATCCCGAAATGCAGGTTTTGGTCTCAAAAAGCGGTGATTTTACCCGTGCTCAAGGCAAAACTGTGTTGCAAGGCTTGATCAAGCAATATGGCACTGATTTTGATGCGATTTATGCTCACAACGATGATATGGCCTTGGGTGCGATCGAATTGCTCAAAGAATTAGGCATCAAACCAGGGGTCGAGGTCAAAATTGTCTCGATCGATGCCGTTGAAGATGCCTTCAAAGCCATGATTGCTGGCGATTTGAATGTAACGGTTGAATGTAACCCGTTGCTTGGGCCACAATTTTTTGAAACTGCCCTGAAAATCGTCAACGGCGAGCCATTTGAACGCTGGGTTAAATCGAACGAAGGAATTTTTCGCCAAGCAACTGCCGCCCAAGATCTGCCTAAACGGCGCTATTAGTCGGTTGAGAATTGGCTGAGGTATGGTTCATGCAAGCTTTTGGTTTGTTCAAAACAATGGGGTTTCGTCAGCGTTTATTTTTGGCGCTCAGCAGCCTGAGTGTCTTAGTGCTAGCGGTCGCGCTGTTGGCCTTCTTTACCTTGCAATCAATTCGCCGCACCTCACGGGCTGCGGCGAACGACCGTGAAATGAGCATTTTGGCCAGCGAAATTTCAATCCATGCCTTGCAATGTCGGCGCTACGAAAAAGATTTTTTGCTCAATGCTGGCAATATTGCAGCCCAAGATGAACCATTGCAACAGTGGCATGCCGCCAGTTTTGAGCTAGGCAAGTCGATTAAAGCCTTTGAAGATGCGTCAACCAACGAACTTGATCAAGCACAGGCTCAGGCTTGGCGTGAGGCTTGGCGCGACTATGTGCGCGGCTTCAGCAGTGTGGAAATTGCGGTTAACGAAGGCTCGATCAACGATACGCAGGCGGCAGTCAAAACCTTTGAGGCTGCTCAAAACAACATTCAAATCTTAACCGACCAGTCCTATGATCTGGCCGAAGTCAAAAACCATGCTTCGCAGGCCAGTAGTGCCGAGCTTGATTTAGCAGGGCAGCAAGCGATTATGCGCCTAACGGTTATTTCTGGCGTGATTGTGCTGCTGGCATTATTGACCTCGTGGCGCTTCCCACGTTGGTTGATCAAGCCGATTCAGAAATTACAAACCAGCGCTGAACGCCTAGCCAGCGGCGATCTTTCGGCGCGAACTGGGCTGCGACTGAACGATGAAATTGGCATGCTGGGGCGCAGCTTCGATGAAATGGCCCAAACGCTTGAGCAAAATACCAACGATTTGGCCAATGAATATATTGTTGCCCAAACCGCCCGTGAAGAAGCCGAAGCCGCCCGTAGCCAAATCGAGCAACAGCTATTTATGATTCAGCAGCAAGCTCAAGTGATTGCTGAAATGAGCACGCCAATTTTGCCATTAACCAGCCACGCTTTGGTCATGCCCTTGGTTGGCGCATTGGATCAACAACGGATTCAACAGGCTCAAGCTCGTGCCTTGGAAGCAATTCAAGAACGGCGGGCCAAATATTTGTTGCTCGATATTACCGCCGTGCCAGTGATCGATACCCAAGTTGGACAAAGCTTGCTGCACCTCCTTCGTGCGGCGCATTTGCTTGGTTGTCGTTTGATGTTAGTTGGTGTGCGCCCCGATGTTGCCCAAACCATCGTTGGGCTGGGGATTGATCTTGGCGATATTGCCACCTGTAGCAGTTTGCAAAGTGGCATTGATCGGGTGCTTAATCACTAGGCTAAGCCAGAACAACGGCGTTCTGGCTTAGCCGATTAGGCATGAGCTTGCAGTTCAGCCAAGACTGCGGCTAAACTGGCATATTGGCGGGCCGCTACCGGGAATTCTAGATATTTGGTGACGCTATTGGGCACTGCATACACGGTTGCTCCCGCTGCCAAACCTGCTTGCACTCCTTGCGGCGCATCTTCCAACACAAGGCTAGCTTGGGCGCTGACTCCTAACAATTCGGCAGCCCGCAGAAAAATATCGGGTGCTGGTTTGCCGTTGGCAACTTCCTCACCCGTTACCGTCGCCCCAAAACAAGCATCCCAGCCAAATTTGCGCAACACCATGCTCAAGTATGGGCGCGGCGACGAGGTTGCAACCGCAATCGGGAATTGCTGTTGATTAAGCCAACGAATAATTTGATCAGCATAGGGCATGGCTTCGGCTTCGTGCGCAACCAGTTCAAAAATCAATTGGCGATGCTCGGCAATCGTTTGCTCGATACTCAAGGGCAAATCGAAGCTCTCGACCAACATTTTGGCATTATCATAAGCCCGCCGACCAACCATGCGATGGCCCCAGTCGGGCGCACAGGTTTTGCCATAACGCGCCAGAAAAACATCCAATGCTCGCATGCTAACAGGTTCGCTATCGACCAATACCCCATCGCAATCAAATAAAATCGCCTCAAACTGTTTCATTCGGCTCCTGCTTGTTAAATATCGCTAGTGGTGGCAATTCAGCAATTACAATGCCGATCATCATTAATAGGCCACCCCAAACAAAGGTTGATGAAATGGTTTCGTTGCCGAAGGTCGAGGCAAACAGCGCTGCAAAGACTGGCTCTAGCACGAAAATCAGGGCGGTACGGGTTGGCGAGGCATAGCGCTGCACAATAATCTGAATCGCTAGCAATACCGCCGTACAAATGATGCCCAAATAGGCTCCAGCCCAAAAAACATCGGCGGGCAAGGCGGGTACAGTTTCAAACAGCAGGCTGCCAATCCCTGCAACAACGGCCACCACTGCCACTTGAATCAAGTTCATGGCAATTGGCGAGGCCTGTTTGGTCCAGTGTCCAATCGCCAAAATATGGCCAGCAAAGGTCACTGCACAGATAAACACCAAGAAATCGCCCCACAGCGAAACAGGCTCCGTGCCAGCTTGAGCCGCAGGGTCAATCGAAAGTACATATAAACCTGCGACGGCCAACACCACTCCCGCCCAAACTTTGGCGCTGACTTTGGTGCGCCACAGCACTGCGCCCATCAGCGGCACAAAGATCACGTTCAAGCCTGTCACGAAGCCAGCCCGTGAGGCGGTGGTCATACTAATGCCAATGGTTTGGGTGATGTACCCAACACACAGCAAACCACCAGTAATCAAGCCTGCTTGCCAATCGGTGCGCGTCCACTGACCAAACGATTTAATCGCCCATGGCAGCAGAGCCAAGGTTGCCAATCCAAAGCGTAAAGCTACAAAAGCCAACGGCGGCCAATGATCAGTGGCATCGCGAACCACAAAAAATGTGCTGCCCCAAAGCATCACAATCAACAAAAGAACCCCATCGCTTTGCCAGCGCTTCATTGCAGCACCCTTTCAGGCTAGAATCAGATCGTGCTCATAGTATACGGAGATTTTGCTGGCCTATAATTGAGCGATTGATTGAACTAGCTTGGGTTTATGCACTCTCATCCAAAATAGATTTTCTCATACTTCGTCAGGCGAATGAGAATCATCAATTGTGCTTTAGGGGGTGCAGGGGGATGAAAACCCTCTGCGTTTCCCTCCGGCGGAGGGACGGAAGGGTGGCGAACCATGATGAGCATTGATTAATATACAGAATACGTAAATCCTATTGATTTAGAAGGATGGTTGAAATGCGTTTAATTTCTTTGCATGACCAAGAACGAATTGCAGCGTGGCTTAGCCGCAATGCTGATCTCAATATTTATCAAATTGGTGATTTAGATCGCTTTTTCTGGCTATCGACGGTTTGGTATGGGCTTGAGCAAGCAGGTGAATTATTCCAACTTGCGTTGATTTATCTTGGGCATAGCACCCCAATTTGGCTGATGTTTGATGATCAGCAGCACCGCTATTCGGCGTATTTGCGTGATGCCTTGCGCCCATTGCTGCCAGCCAAAATCTATTGCCATTTTTCGCCTGGAATTGCCGAAGGCTTGGCTGATCGCTACCAGATTGAGGATCATGGCCTGCATCAAAAAATGATCTTGCAGGATTTCAGCAAGCTTGATCAGGTAGTGATCGATCAAGCTGTGGTGCAATTGCACCCAGCCGATTTGCCAGCGATTAATCAATTGTATGCCGAGGCTTATCCCGACAATGCCTTCGACCCGCGCATGCTGGAAACAGGTTGTTGCTATGGGATTTGGCGTGATGATCAATTAATCAGCATTGCGGGCATTCATGTTTATTCGCCAAACTATCGGGTAGCAGCCTTGGGCAATATTACGACCCATCCGGCCTATCGTGGCCAAGGGCTGGCCAAGCAAGTAACTGCCAAGCTTTGCCAAAGCCTGCGCCACGAGATTAATCACATTGGCCTGAATGTGCATCGTGCCAATCAAGCGGCAATTAACACCTATCAAGCCTTGGGTTTTGGCTGGGTTGCTGATTATAGCGAAGTGCTATTACGCCAAAAAGATTGTTAAATCTAGCCAATACTCACACCTGCGCCTGCCGAATGTCATGGGGTTGGGTTAGGAATAAGGCACTATAGGTAATAGTAAGAAATCTCCGCATAATAATTTTAATGTTTTTTTGATCACTCGCGGAGGTGAAGTGGTGTTTGTGAATATTCAATTACCTTTTACGTCGAAACTTAACCCTCACCTAGAAGCAGTCTATGCTGAACACAGCCAATGGTTGAGTCAATCGCCCCATAGCGCTAAAAGTCAATGGGGGTTTTATCAGCGTTTGCGTTTGCCACAGCTCTTGGCGCGGGTTTATCCACATGCCTGCAGTGAGCGTTTGCGTTTGATTCTCGATTGGGGTGGCTGGCTGTTTTTTCAAGATCAATGGTTTCGTTCGTTGGCTGGGCAGCCCGAATTGGTCGCTAGCCTGGCCAATGACCTGATTAATGTTTTTAATGGAGCAACCCCGTTGTATCCCCAAAAACCGTTGGTGGTGATGTTTGCCGATTGGAGCCAACGCATGGCTGGCCTGACATCGAACCAATGGCGTGAGCGTTTTGGCCAAATGTTGAGCACCTATCTCCACGATTGGGTTTACGATGTGTATTGCAATGCCTACCAACCCACAATCAACAACCAACTAGCGGTTGAACTTCACCAACGCATCGGTGCGGCCACGAGTTCGCTCGATTTTGTCGATTTTGCCCAGGCTGAATTATTGCCTCCCTCGGTCAAGCAAGATCCAACTTTTCAAAGTTTGAGCGAAATCACCAACAATGTGGTGTGTTGGATGCACGATATTGCCTCATTAGAGCGTGATCTAACGCTTGCCGAACCTCAAAATATTGCTGTGTTGGTCAAGCAGCGTGAGCATTGCACTTGGAGTCGGGCGATCGAGCGGGTTGAGCAAATGTGCTATGGCGAGGTAGCAGCCTTTGAGCGAATTGTGGCTGAACGCCCGCATTATGGCGAATTTGAGCTGGTGGTCAGCGATTACATCGAAAACCTACGGGCTTGGATGCAAGGCACCATTGATTGGCTGCGGCTTGATTTAGTGGTAGCTAATGAGCCAGCAAATCGTTTAATTGCTGCTTAAGCACGATGATTTAGGCATTGGTTTACGTTATCCTCACTCAGCATACGGCTAGCTTAGTGAGGGTGATGTATGCGCGTCGAACAGTATTTTTCGGTTGATCCGTTTATTCATGAGCATCGTGAATTTCTTTTGCAGCACGAAGCGGAGAATAATCTGCCGCTTGGCTTGAGTATGCGCATTCAAAATGGTTGGCTGCCAGCAAACCCACCATTTTTCGCAGCAATTCGTGATGAGCAGGGCGTGGTTGGCGTTGCAGTGATGACTGCGCCGAATGCACTGACGATTTCGGCCTTGCGCGATGCCAGTTTAGCCGACCAAGCCACTCAAGCCTTAGCTAATTACTTGGTTAGCCAGAACATTGCACCTAATGGGGTATTTAGTGCGCCTGCAACGACCACCGCTTTCTGCATGGCTTGGCAAGCTAAAACTGGCAGACGACCTCTGTTGAGTATGCATGAACGCGTTTATACGTTGACCGAAGTTATTCCACCAACCCCGGTTGCTGGTTCGCTCAAACAGGCAACCAATGCCGATATTGAATGGTTGACCGAATGGCTAGCAGCGTTTCATGCCGAGGCCGTGCCCAACGAACCTGCCTGGGATAGTCGGGCGGTGGCCGAGCGCCAAATTGCCACAGCTAGCGCTTGGTATTGGGAAGTTGATGGCAAGCCTGTTTCTTCACTAGCTTCGAGCCGCCCAACAGTCAATGGCATCTGTATTGGCGCAGTTTCTACCCCACGCCAATTTCGCGGTAATGGTTACGCGAGCAATGCAGTGGCTGCATTAAGTCAACAGTTGTTGGATCAAGGCTTTCGTTTTTGTATGCTCTTTACCGATTTAAGCAATCCAACTTCGAATAAAATCTATCAAGCGGTTGGCTTTCGGCCAGTATGCGATGTTGATCAATATCGTTTTGAGGAGTGATGATGTATCACGTGCCACCAAGCTCGCCGTATGTGCCATGCCCTCGCTGCCAGAATCCACTACCCACCAAAGTAACCATGAGTTGGTGGGGTGGGATTGTTGGCCCAAAAATGGTCAACTTAGTCAAATGCCCGCAGTGCAAGCTACAATACAACGGCAAAACCGGAGCTAGCGTCAGCAAATTTATTGTGATCTATGTTGGGGCTTGGGTGCTATTGTTTTTGATTGTGGTCGCGGTGTTGTTTTTTGCCCAAGGCTAGATTGGGGATGATCCCTCACCCCCTCGCCCGCCCAGCAGACGAGGGGAACCATTCTGAAATTGCACCTCTCGTTCGCCGCAGTGGGCGAGGGGGCGAGGGTGATGGGATATTTTACCGCTCGGCAACCTCAACCCACGTGCGGTTGCGTTCGCCAGTATAAATCGATTGTGGGCGAATAATTCGGCCAACGGCGCGTTGCTCGAAGGCGTGGGCAATCCAACCAACAGCGCGGCTGATCGTAAAGGTTGGGGTAAACAGGTCGGTTTCAAAATCGATGCCATGCAACAGCAAGGCAGTGTAGAACTCGACATTGGTTTGCAATTTGCGGCCTGGCTTGTGTTCTTCGAGCAGCCGAATCGCGGTTTGCTCAACATGGCGTACAAGTTCGTATAACTCGCGGTTGCCATCGTTGGCAAAAAGTTGATCGGCTGCGCCTGCCAAAACCTCGGCCCGTGGATCGCGCACCTTGTAGACGCGATGGCCAAAGCCCATCAAGCGCTCGCCGCGTGCTAACTTGGCGCGAAGTACTTCCTCAGCGCGATCGGCTGTGCCAATTTCAAATACCATATCCAAGGCTGGGCCAGGTGCGCCGCCATGCAACGGCCCTTTGAGCGCTCCAATCGCCCCAGTAATCGCCGAAACCAAATCCGATTCAGTCGAGATGATCACGCGAGTAGTGAAGGTCGAGGCATTCAGGCCATGGTCAACTACGGTGTTGAGATAGGTTTCGAGTGCCCGCACCTTCTCAGCGCTTGGCTCTTTGCCAGTCAACATCCACAAATAATTGGCAGCATGGCTTAAATCGCTGCGTGGCTCGATAAATTCGGCTTGGTTGCGTGCTCGCCAATAGGCCGCCACAATCGTGGGCAAGGCTGCCACAATTCGTTGGGCCGTAGCTTTTTCGTCAGCCAATGGGTTTAATGTAGCGGTCGCAGCCCGCAATGCATCCATCGGGTCGGCCTGTTCGCGGCCCAGCTGTTGAGCGACTTCTAAGGTAAGGGCTGGCAATTGGCGCTGGCTGGCAAGGCTCTGGCGCAATTCGGCCAACTCGCTTTGGCTTGGCAAATGGTCATTCCACAAGAGAAAAATCGTTTCCTCGAAGGTCGCAAACGGGGCCAAACGCTCCAAGGGAAAGCCTGCAATAATTAATTCCCCAGCTTGGCCATCGACACTGCTGAGCCGCGTTGCCGCTGCAACGATCCCTTCTAAACCTACATGAACTTGGGTTTCAGTCGCCATTGACAATCGATCCTTTCCAGCGTGTTAGGCCTTGAGCGGCAATTTTGCCGCTTGAAATTCCTGCTGCTATCGACTATAAATAGATTTATCAATGTTGTCAATGTTGATTGATAAATCAATATTGGAATGGAGCAACGCAATGACGCGCTATTTGAGTGCTCGCGAAGTGGCCGAGCATTTGGGAATTAGTGTGCCAACCGTTTATGCCTATGTAAGCCGCGGGTTGTTGCACTCGGAGCCAGCCGGAGCGCATGCGCATCGCTATTTATTTGATGAGGTTGAGCAATTGAAATTACGCCGCGAAGGTCGGCGCAATCCGGCCAGTGTGGCGGCTGGCGCATTGCACTGGGGCACGCCAGTGCTCGATTCAGCGATCACGCTGATCGACAATCAACAGGTCTATTATCGTGGGTTCGATGTGCGCGAATTGGCCAGTAGTGCCAGCATCGAAGAGGTTGCGAGCCTGATTTGGGTCGGCGATCGGCAACAAAGCCAGCAATTATGGGGAGATTTGCCAGCGCTAAACATTCCCCAGTTGCCTGATCTACCGTTGCTTGAGCAATTTGTCGTGGCGTTGGCGATGGTTGGCAGCAACGATCATGCCGCTTTCGATCAACGCCCGCAAGGCTTGCAACGCACAGCGGTACGCGTGGTGCAGTTGTTGATCAGCGTAGCCGCCAAACGTCCCTTGCAAGGCCCAATCGTGGCGCAATTGGCCGAGGCATGGCAGATTCCGCCAAATTTACAGCCGTTGCTCAACGCTGCATTAATTGTCAGCGCCGATCATGAACTCAATGTTTCATCGTTTACTGCTCGCTGCGTAGCTTCGGCAGGCACAACCTTATATGCTGTAGTTAGTGCGGGTTTAGCGGCGTTGGGTGGAGTGCATCATGGCAAGCAAAGCGAATTAAGCGAACTGCTGTTGGATGAACTTTTGCGTAGCCCCGATATCTATGCGGCGTTGGCTCAAAAACTGCGCTTAGGCCAGCCAATTCCAGGTTTTGGCCACCCGATGTATCCCAATGGCGACCCACGCGGCAAGGTGTTGCTCGATCTGATTCGGCAATTAGCGCCGCAATGTAGCAACGATATTGATCGCATTATCCAAGCCGTTTATGAATTGTTGGGCGATCATCCGACGATCGATTTTGGCTTGGCGTGGGTTGGGCGGGTGCTAAATTTGCCCTTGGGCAGCGCAATGAGCCTATTTGCCCTAGGCCGCAGCGTTGGCTGGATTGGTCATGCCTTAGAGCAATATAGCGATGCACGGTTGATTCGGCCACGCGCTCGCTACACCGGCGAACGGCCAAATATAATCAAGATTTAACCTGTGCTGCAACGCGTTATTTAGCCGATTCTAATGGGCTAAATTGAGCTTTTAAGCACTACTTGACAAAATATCTAAATCGCACTATTATTCGCGACATTATGAAGAAACAAATGCTCACCAACCTTTTTTCGCCAGCATTGCGGCTGCGTCGTCCCCGTACCAACGAGGTTCGGTGGGCTTGCGCCGTTTGTGCTGCATAACAGGCAACGAGCAAGATAACAAACGCCCAAGCGTTTCCCCCCGAACCTCATTTGATGGTTCGGGGGGAATCTTTTTTAGGCAAAAATTTGGCAAGGCAAAAATCAAAAATCAAAAGTCAAAAAATCCTATCCAAGCGGCCATTTTGACTTTTGACTTTAGCCTTCTGCCTTTTCGCATAGGGAGTTCGCAATGATTCGTGTTGGTATTTTTGGCGTAACTGGCTATGCTGGATACGAACTAGCTCGCTGGTTGCAGCGCCACCCAAGCGCCAGCGTGGTTTGGGCTGTTTCCGAATCGTCGGCGGGCAAACGCTTGGCGCAGGTTGTGCCTGGCCCACTTGACATGCCGTTGTTGGCTGCGAATCAGGTTGATTGGCAGGCGGTTGATCTGATTTTCACGGGGTTGCCGCATGGTGTCGCTGCCCAAACGGTGGCAGAGGCCCGCAAGCATGGTGTCAAAGCCATCGACCTCTCCGCCGACCTTCGCCTGGACAGCCCCGCCGCTTACACCCGCTGGTACGACCACACGCATCCCCACCCTGAACTTTTGAATGCTCCCTATGGCTTACCTGAACTGAATCGCGCTGTATTGGTTGATGTGCCAGCGATCGCCAACCCAGGTTGCTATCCCACTAGTGTTTTGCTTGGTTTAGCACCTTTGCTGGAACAAGGCTGGTGGCAAACTGGCCAAACCATCATCATTAATGCTGCTTCGGGAGTTTCGGGCGCTGGCCGTGCACCCAAACAGCACTTACATTTTGTCGAGGCTCACGAAAATTATAGCCCTTACAACATTGGCCATACCCATCGCCATGTTGGCGAAATTGAGCAAGAACTGAGCAAGTTGGCAAACGCACCAGTTAATACGATTTTTGCACCACACCTCTTGCCGACCCAACGCGGTATTTTAAGCACAATCTATGTGCCAATTCAGCCAGAGCTGGATTTGGCCAGCATTCATGCGCTTTATCGCCAACGTTATGCCGCTGAACCATTCGTCAATGTGCTCGATCAAGGTCAGTTGGCAAGTTTGGCGCATGTTGTGCATACCAACGATTGTGCAATTGGCTTGACGCTCGCTCAGCCTGGCATGTTGATCGTCACAGCGGCGATTGATAATTTGCTCAAGGGTGCTTCGGGTCAAGCAATTCAAAATATGAATATTATGTTTGGTTTGCCTGAAACCACGGGCTTGCGCTAGGAGTGTGCAATGCGGATCTTGAAGCTTGGCGGCAATGAAATAGATGACCCAACTTGGTTGGCTCGCTTGGTCGCGGTGATCCAAACCATGGTCAATGTCAACGATGTGCCGATTTTGGTGCATGGCGGTGGCAAGGAAATTGGCCAATTGCAGGTAGCGCTTGGTGGCGAACCGCAATTTGTGGCTGGCCTGCGCGTGACCGACCAAACGGCGCTCAAAGCGGCCACAATGGTGCTTTGTGGCATGGTCAGCACTCGCTTAGTTGCAGCCTTGAATGCAGTTGGCGTAGAAGCCCTCGGCTTGTCAGGCGTTGATCGCAACTTGGTGTATGCCACCCGCTTGGAGCATGCCGCTGGCGATTTGGGTGCCGTTGGCAAGCCAGCCCGCATTCGTGCCACGGTTTTATATGAAGCCTTAGCGGCAGATGTTGTGCCTGTGCTAGCTCCCTTGTGTGCTGATGGGGTTGGTGGCACGCTGAATGTCAATGCTGATGTGTTTGCGGGAGCGATCGCCGCCGCCGTTGGAGCCGATGAAGCGGTGTTTATCTCGAATGTGCCTGGAGTTTTGGTTGATGGTGTGGTTGCGCCACGGCTCAACACCGACGACATTCAGGCATTAATCGCCAACGGTACAATCAGCGGCGGCATGATTCCCAAGGTCGAATCGGCCTTGAGCGGCTTGCAAGCTGGCGTAAAAATCGTGCGCATCACGAATATCGATCAGCTTGATGCTGGCACAATTATCGAGGCCGCCTAATGCCGAGTCATTCGGTTTACGACAATATTCGAACCCGGGTGATTGTGCTGCGTGAGCAAGAACTCTTGATTATGGCCACCGAAGATCAGCCAGAATTGGTTTGGCGCTTGCCTGGTGGTGGTTTAGAACAGGGCGAATCGTTGGCCGATTGTGCCGCCCGTGAAGTTTGGGAAGAATGCGGCATTCGGGTGCAAGTTGGCAAAGTTGCTTTCTTGCGCGAGTGGGTTATTCCAACCTATGCCATCATCGACCCAAATGATCGTGAGCCAAACTATGGCTTAGAAGTGTTTCTGTATGCTACGCCGTTAGATCCACAGGCTACACTTCGTGCCGAGGCTGCCGATAAACCAATGCCCGAATGGCGCAGCTTGGTTGAAATAGCCAGCATGCCATTTTGGCCCAAAGAGCTGAAATCGTTGGCAACGTTTTTGGCCGAAGGCCAACGCCCAAGCGCCGCCCATTCATTCGTTAGCAGCTTTGAATCTGGTTGGGCAATCCCACCAGCAATCGACTGGGCCTGATACCCTCACCCCCTGACCCCCTCTCCCGCCCAGCAGGCGAGGGGAACCGCTCTAAGAGTCTCCCCCTCGCCCGCCGCAGTGGGAGAGGGGTTGGGGGTGAGGGCATGGTACATCATTATCGATATTTAAACATTATCCGGCGCAAGCCGTTTTGGGAGTAACCAATCAATGGTTGCCATTCAACACAGTACACTTTTGGCTCCAATCGATCCTGCGGACATTGTAGTTCGGCCCGCCCATGAAGACGATGTGGCTGGCATGAGTGAATTGGTAGCTGAAAATGTGCGGGCTGGGCATTTATTACCCCGTTCCGCTGACGAAATTCGTGCTTCTTTAGCAAATTGGGTAGTTGCCTGCCATGGCCAACGGGTGATTGGCATCGGCTCGTTGTTGCTGATGAATCCTGATCTGGTTGAGGTTCGCTCATTAGCTGTGGCAACCGAGTATCGTGCCGCTGGCGTAGGAGCCAAAATTGTGCTCGAACTGGTTGCCCAAGCCAAATTGCGCCGCATTCATACCGTTTTTGCCTTGACCCGCGCTGTCTCGTTTTTTGTGCGCTTGGGATTTAGCATCACCGACAAAGAACGCTTCCCCGAAAAGGTTTGGCGCGATTGTGTCAAGTGTCCACTCGTCACCTGCTGTGACGAAACCGCCGTCGTTTGGGAACATTAATTAAATCAAAAGTCAAAGGGCAAAAATCAAAATGTCCCTATGAAGCATTACAATTCGATGATTAGCCTACGATTTTGCCTTTTGCTTTTTGCCTTCTGCCTTTCATAAGGAGTTCATTGGTCATGTCGAATGCGACTGCAAATAAAGTTGTGCTGGCCTACTCTGGTGGTTTGGATACCAGCGTGATCGTGCCGTGGTTGAAGGAACACTATGGCTGTGAAGTCGTCTGCTATTGCGCCAATCTTGGCCAAGATGACGATCTGAGCGGCGTAGAGGCCAAAGCGATTGCTTCGGGCGCAAGTGCCTGCTATGTCGAAGATTTGCGCGAAGAATTTGTGCGCGATTTCTTGTTCCCGATGTTGCAATCAGGTGCAACCTACGAACGCACCTACTTGCTCGGCACAAGCATCGCCCGCCCATTGATCGCTCGTGGTCAGGTGCAAACCGCCTTGAAAGTTGGCGCTGATGCACTTTCTCACGGCTGCACGGGCAAAGGCAACGATCAAGTGCGCTTTGAATTGACCTACATGGCCTTGGCTCCGCATATGAAAATTATCGCCCCATGGCGTGAATGGCATATTCGCTCACGGGAAGATGCATTGGATTATGCTGCATTACATAATGTGCCAGTCACCAGCACTCGCGCCTCGATCTACAGTCGCGATGGCAATATTTGGCACTTGAGCCATGAAGGTGGCTCGTTGGAAGATCCATGGTTAGAACCAGAATTGACCATGTTCCAACGCACCGTGACCCCTGAAGAAGCTCCCGATTTACCAGAATACTTGGAAATTGGCTTCGAACGTGGTATTCCGGTGAGTGTGAATGGCGAGCAACTTGGCCCCGTGGCGTTGCTGCAAACCCTTAACGACATTGGCGCTCGTCATGGCGTTGGTCGCGTCGATTTGGTCGAAAATCGCTTGGTTGGCATGAAAAGCCATGGCGTATACGAAACACCAGGCGGTACATTGCTCTATCGTGCCCACCAAGGCCTCGAAGAATTGGCGCTTGATCGCGAAACCTTGCACTTCAAAGATACCTTGGCAATCCGCTTCTCAGAGTTGATTTACAACGGTCAATGGTGGTCGCCGTTGCGCTATGCCTTGTCGGCCTTCTTCACTGAAACCCAAAAGAACGTTACAGGCGTGACTCGCTTGAAAGTCTTCAAAGGTGGCGTGTATTTGGTTGGGCGCAAGGCTGAACGCAGCTTGTACGTACCCGATTTGGCAACCTTCAGCGAAGATGCCGTTTATAACCAAGCCGATGCTGAAGGCTTTATCAAGCTCTTTGGCTTGCCTCAAAAAGTCGAAGCCTTAACCTCAGGAGCCGAATAAGCATGAGTATCTTTCGTTTTGCCGCCGGCTTCCGCAGTGCTGCGGGGCGATGTGGCTTGAAGGCCAGTGGTAATCCTGATTTAAGCTTACTTGTTGCTGATAATGTTTGCACCGGGGCTGGGGTTTTTACTACCAGCCTCGTCAAAGCCGCGCCAGTGCTCTACGATCAAGCAGTTTTGGCCGAGCATGCCAGCGAAATTCGGGCAATTATTGCCAATGCTGGCTGTGCCAACGCTTGTACCGGAGCGCAGGGCGATGCGGCGGCTCGTGAGATGGCACGTTTAGCGGCTGAAGCAGTTGGTTGCGAGCCACACCAAGTTTTGGTGCTCTCAACGGGCGTAATCGGCCATCAACTGAATGTTGAAAAAGTTGCCAAGGGCGTGGCGGCAATTGCGCCTGAACTGGGCGTTGAGCATGCTCCAGCGCTGTCCGAGGCGATTATGACCACCGATACCCGCCCCAAAACGTCGAGCGCCACGGCGGTGATCGATGGAGTTGAGGTAACGGTAGCTGGGGTGGCCAAAGGCGCAGGCATGATCCATCCGATGATGGCAACCATGCTTTCAATTGTCACCACCGATGCAGCAATCGATGCCGATTTGGCCCAAAGTTTGTTGCGCGAAGTCACCGATGCATCATTTAACTGTGTAACGGTGGATGGCGACCCGAGTACCAACGATACGCTATTGTTGTTGGCCTCAGGCGTGAGTGGTGTGACGATCAATGCCAGTAATATTGCAGCCTTCCGCCAAGCGCTTGAAATTGTCTGCATTGATTTGGCCAAACAAATTGCTGCCGATGGCGAAGGCGCAACCAAGCTGATTACGATTACGGTTGATCATGCGCCGAGTGTGGCTGCCGCCCGCACCGTTGCCCGCAAAATTGCCTGCTCACCCTTGGTCAAAACCGCGATTCACGGCGGCGATCCCAATTGGGGGCGAATTTTGGCAGCAGCCGGAGTCGCGGGTGTGCCATTCGATCCCAGCCACGTTGAATTGTGGTTGGGCGAGGTGCAATTAGTTGCTGGTGGCACGCCCACCAACTACAACGAACGCGAAGCCGCCAGCCAAATCGGCGGCCAACAAGTGGCAATTCGCCTAAATCTTGGGGCTGGCGCGGCCACTGGCTACGCTTGGACCTGCGATTTTAGCGCGGAATATGTGCGAATTAACGCTGATTATCGGACGTAGAGGTTGGGGATCGGGGATCGGTTATTGGGGATCGGGAGTTTTAACCCAGAGGCACAGAGATGAGTAGGCTATAGGCTATGTGTAATGGTTATAGCATTAACAACGGCTTGCATGCCCTCACCCCCTAGCCCCTAGCCCGCCCGCGAGGCGAGGGGGAACCGCGCTCGGAGTGATCCCCTCGCCCGCCGCAGTGGGAGAGGGGCTGGGGGTGAGGGGGCGAAATTCACTGCGAACCGTATAAACCATTACAGCTATAGGCTAGTGGAATTTCGTTGGAAGATCAACAAAAGCCTATAGCCTTACCGATCCCCAATCCCCAGCTACCGACATCCAAATAACGAGGTAACCAAACCATGTGGGGTGGACGATTTAGTGGCTCGTTGGCTGAGCATATGCGCTTATTCAACGATTCGTTTCCAATCGATCGGCGCTTATGGGCCGAGGATATTCGCGGCTCAATTGCTTGGGCCAATGGCTTAGAACGCGCTGGCATTTTGCAAGCCGCCGAATGCCAAGAACTGATCGCAGGCTTGCGCCAAGTCTATCAAGAGTTTGAAGAAGGCCTGTTTTTGCCATTAACCAGCGACGAAGATATTCACACGGCGGTCGAACGCCGCTTGGGTGATTTTATCGGAGCCTTGGCGGGCAAATTGCATACTGGCCGCTCCCGCAACGATCAAGTGGCGACCGATACCCGTTTGTGGACATTGGGCGCACTCAAATTGGCCGATGATCTTATTCGTGATGTGCAAGCGGCCTTGCTGGAACAAGCCAAAGCGGTTGGCGAAGCAATGTTACCTGGCTATACCCACCTGCAACGGGCGCAGCCAGTCTTGTTATCGCACGCACTTTTAGCCCATTTTTGGCGTTTAGATCGCGATCGCCAACGCTTGCACGATGCAACCAAGCGCGTCAGCGTACTGCCGTTAGGCTCAGGCGCACTGGCTGGTACAGCCTTCGCGGTTGATCGGGCGGCACTGGCAGCCGAATTAGGCTTTACCAGCATCAGCCAAAATAGCCTCGATGCTACCAGTGATCGCGATTATATTGTCGAAATTTTGGCGGCAATCGCGCTGTTGGGTGTCCACATTAGCCAGCTCGCCGAGGATTGGATCATCTGGAGCAGCTCGGAATGGGGTTTTGTCGCGCTAGACGATGCCTATTCAACTGGCTCAAGTTTAATGCCGCAGAAGAAAAACCCTGATTCGTTGGAGTTGGCTCGTGGCAAATCTGGCCGTTTGATCGGCAATTTAATTACCGTTTTGACCTTGCTCAAAGGCCTGCCATCGGCCTACGACAAAGATTTACAAGAAGATAAAGCGCCCTTATTCGATGCGATCGATACATTAAGCCTGACGTTACCAGTGGTTGCAGGTGCAATTCGTACCGCTCGTTTCAACACCGAACGCATGGAATCGGCGCTTGATGATGCAATGCTGGCAACCGATGTAGCCGATGAATTGGTACGCCGGGGAGTGCCATTCCGCGAGGCGCATCATATTGCTGGGCGTTTGGTGCGCGAAGCCGAACAACGTGGGGTTGGCATGCGCCAATTGCCTGCCGAAAGCTTCGTAGCCGCCCACCCAAGCCTGACCGATGTTGCTGGTTTATTCGATTTTGCTCGTTCCGTCGCCATGCGCGACGTACCTGGTGGAACAGCGCCCAACGCCGTGCGCGACCAACTGATTGCTGCTCAACACGTTTTAGCAGAAGGTTGAGGTGGCTGCTAGCACCCTCGCCCTGCCGTTAATCAAACGGAGGCTTCCCAATGACACACCCACTTCTTGGTCGCGATTTACTGGCCTTGGCGGATTGGAACGACACTGAATTATTCGACGTGCTGGAAACTGCCGCCGAACTCAAACTACGCCAACAACGCCGCAAAGCTCACCCTCTTTTGGCCAACCGCACCTTGGCGATGATTTTCGAAAAGCCCTCAACCCGCACCCGCGTTGGCTTTGAATCGGCGATGGTTCAACTCGGCGGGCATGGCATCTACCTCAGCCCACGTGATACCCAAATTGGCCGCGGTGAGACGATTGGCGACACTGCTCGGGTACTGAGCCGCATGTGCGATGCGATTATGGCACGGGTCAATGATCATGCAACGTTGGTCGAGTTGGCTCAGGCAGCCGATGTGCCAGTGATCAACGGGCTTTCCGATTGGCTGCATCCAGTGCAAGCACTTGCCGATGCCCTGACCATTCGCGAGCATTTTGGCAGCTGCCAAGGCGTAAAATTAGTCTATCTCGGCGATCCCAATAATGTTTCCAATTCGTTGCTTGAGCTTGCCCCACGCTTGGGTATGGATTTTGCGATCGGCACGCCATTTGTGGCCAATGTTGATCAGCATTTGTTGGCCCAAGCTCGCCTGCAAGCCGCTGCCAATGGCACCAAAATCATTATCACCAATGATCCCTTGGAAGCCGTAAAAGATGCCGATGTGTTGTATACCGATGTCTGGGTCAGTATGGGTCAAGTCGTGGCCGAAGGTCATTTGGAAGCCTTACAACCATTTCAAATTAATGCTGAGCTTTTAGCCGCAGCGCGGGCTGGAGCCAAAGTTATGCACTGTTTGCCAATGCATCGCGGCGAAGAAATTAGCGCTGATATTGCCGATGGCGAACGTTCGATTGTGTTTGATCAAGCTGAAAATCGCTTGCATACCCACAAAGCCGTTTTGGTTGCAACCATCGCTGGCTTAGCCTTACGCCGCACCAAGCGCCTAGCGGCCTAAGCTGAGGGATCGGTTGTCAGGGGTTAGGGTTCAGGCGGACGGAACCACGAAGGATATGAAAGGGAGAGATGAGGATCGGTTATTGGGGGACGGGGATCGGGAATCATCTATTGCTAAGTTCATCAAAAAACCGCTGTTTACCACCAATCGTCCTTTAGGGGGTGCAGGGGGATGAAAACCCCTTGCGTCTCCCTCCGGCGGAGGGACGGAAGGGTGGTGAAATAATCAGGCATCAGTTGTCAGGGGCTAGGGTTCAGGCATATGGAACCGCGAAGGACGCAAAGAGCGCGAAGGCGCGAGTGAAGAGGAGTGATGATGTATAAATAGTAAATGAAATTAATAAATCCTCATTTTTCAAGCCATCCGTTAAGGCCAAACCAGGCGTAGACTGAGCTATGGACTGAAATTCATGTGAGGATGAACGATGAATCATTTACAACAGTATCTGGTCGATGAGTTCGTCGAGGATTATCAAGAAGGGCTGATTAGTCGGCGGCAGGCCTTGAAGAAAATCGCAGGTATTACGGGACTAGTGGTAGCAACCCAGTTGTTGGCAGCCTGTGGCGATCCTGCTACGCCTGCAACGGCAACCAGTGCCCCCAACCCAACTACCGCGCCAACTGCCACGACTGCCGCTGCAACTGAAGCCACGCCAACCACCGCCAGTACAGGCGGCAGCGTGCCCAACAGCGTGGCCGAAAATGATCCAGCGATCAAAGCGGCAATGGTGGAGTTTGCTGGCGGCGACGGTCAGTTAATGGCCTATCTGGCGCAGCCGGTTGGTGATGGTGCATTTCCAGTTGTGTTGGTTTGCCACGAAAACCGTGGGCTTACGCCGCACATTCAAGATGTTGCGCGACGGGTCGCCAAGGCTGGCTATATTGGCTTAGCTGTCGATTTGCTCTCGCGTGAAGGCGGCACGGCCAGCATTACCGACGCTGATAGTGTGCCTGGCTTGCTCAGCGGTGCACCACCCGAGCGCCATGTAGCCGATTTCAAGGCCGGAGTCGAGTATCTCAAAACCCAGTCGTTTGCCGACACCAGCAACATTGGCATGGTTGGGTTTTGCTTTGGTGGTGGGGTTACCTGGTTGGTTGCGGCGGGCATGCCCGAATTAAAAGCCGCCGTGCCATTTTACGGCCCACCAGTGCCAAGCAGCGAAATTCCCAAAATCAATGCCCCAGTTTTGGCAATTTACGCCGAACAGGATGATCGAATTACCAGCACGGTAGCTGAGGTTGAAGCAGCAATGCAACAAAACAACAAAGTCTATCGCAAAGAAATTTATCCTGGGGTCAATCACGCTTTTCATAATGATACTGGACAGCGGTATAATGCAGAGGCTGCCCAAGCGGCGTGGGCTGAAACGCTGGCTTGGTTTAAGCAATATTTGGTCTAGTCGATAGCATCCAGCAGCTTTTTCTGCTCGCACTCATCGACGACGATGGGTGCTTTTTGATCGGCTAAAATAAGGCTTTTCGGCTATACTGCCGCTAGATATTAACTGTAATGGTTTATGACCTTAAAAAACGCTGGTATTCCCTCACCCCAACCCCTCTCCCACGGAGCGGGAGAGGGGAGTACGAGTGGCGATTCCCCCTCGCCTCGCGTGCGGGAGAGGGGGCTAGGGGGTGAGGGAAGGCGATTCATTGCCAACCGAATCAACCATTACAATTAACCAATTGGAGTTTTAATAATGTATACCTTTGCTCGCTTCGAGCAAGCCATTCGCGAGGCCTTGCTTGCCACCAATTTAATTAGCGCCGCCGATATTGATTTAGGCGCACCCAAAGCTGCTGGCGTACAGGCCGATTTAGCCTTGCCTTGTTTTCGTGCTGCCAAAAGCCGTGGCAGCACCCCTGCTCAAGTTGCCCAAGAATTAGTTGCCGCGCTGCAATTTGCCCCCGATAGTTTGGTTGCCAGTGCGACTATTTCTGGCCCCTATGTTAATTTCAATCTCAACCCTCAAACCTTTGCTAAAGCCGTTTTGGCCGATATTCAGGCTGGCGGCGCAACCTATGGCAGTAGCACCAAGGGCAACAATCGCAAAGTAATTGTCGAATATTCATCGCCCAATATTGCCAAGCGTATGCACGTTGGTCATATTCGCTCAACGATCATCGGCCAAGCGATTGCCAATCTCTACCAACGCTTGGGCTACGAAGTGATTCGCGATAATCACTTAGGCGATTATGGCAAACAATTCGGGGTCAATATTGCCGCCACCTTGCGTTTTGGCAAGCCCGAAGGCGAAGGTGAGGCCGTGCTCGCAGCGATTGAAGAACAATACAAACGCTATAATTTGTTGATGAAGGGCGCAGTTGCCGAAGATACCGAGTATGACCCTGATTCAGATGCTGGCTTGGATGATGAAGCCCGCGCTTGGTCGTTGAAATTAGAACAGGGCGATCCCCAAGCAGTTGAAATTTGGCAATGGATGGTTGATTTGACCAAAACTGCCAATCAGCCCAATTATGATCGTTTGGGCGTGCATTTCGATCTGCAACATGGCGAAAGTTTTTACAAAGATATGTTGGCCGAAATCATCAGCGATGCTGGCGAGAGTGAGCTGGCAGAACGTGATGGCAATGCTATTATTGTCAAAGATTTACCCGACCATCGCGGCAAAAAATTACCAACCTTTTTGATTCAGCGCTCGGATGGCGGCACGCTCTACATGACCCGCGATATTGCCACCATCAAATATCGTGAGCAAACTTACAATCCCGATGCGATGATTTACATTGTGGGTCAGCCACAAGAATTGCACTTCCGCCAAACCTTTGCCATCAGCAAGGCCTTGGGCTACACCGATGCCGAGTTGATTCATATTTCGTTTGGTACGGTGTTTGATGCCAAGGGCCAGCCACTTTCAACCCGCAAGGGCAATATGATCTATCTCGAAACCTTGCTGGATGAAGCCCGTAATCGCGCCAAAGCCTTGATTGAACAAAAAATGGCTGAAGGCAAAACTCAACTTACCGCCGAATTGATCGATCAAGTTGCCGAGCAAGTTGGGGTTGGCGCGGTGATGTACAACGATTTGTACCAAGATACCAAGCGCAATATCACCGTCGATTGGGATCGCATGTTGGCATTCGAGGGCAATAGCTCGCCCTATTTGCAATATATGCATGCTCGTTGCTGCTCGATTCTGCGCGATTTTGGCAAATTACCCGCTAGCTACGATGGCAGTTTGTTGAGCCATTCAGCTGAAACTGGCTTGTTGAAAGAGCTTGCCCGTTTGCCACAAATTATTGAAGAAGCAGCGGCACGGTATGCGCCGTTCGTGGTCGCCGATTGGCTGTATGCCACGGCGCGGGCCTTCTCGGCTTTCTACGATGCCTGTTCAGTGCTCAAAGCCGAAACGCCAGAGTTACGGGTTGCACGTGGTCATGTAGTTGCCGCCACCGCCCAAGCGCTCCGCAATGGTTTAGCGTTGCTCTCAATTGCTGCTCCTGAACGCATGTAAAAACGTGGCTGTAGGCTTTGGGCTATCGGCTTATTGGTGTACCTACCAATCGTCGATAGCCCAAAGCCTACAGCTAATCATCATATATTCGATGGATCATAAGGACCAACTCTATGACTGATTCTAGCGCAGTATGGGTTGGTGAAGCTAAGCGTTATGATCAAACGCGCCCGACACCACCCTTGGTCTTGATCGATATTCTGACGCAGTTGATCCATATTCCATGCCCCGAACTCGTGGTTGATTTGGGGTGTGGTACGGGTCGCTCAACGACGATCTGGAACGAACGGGCAGCACAAGTCATTGGAATTGAGCCAAGTGAGCCAATGCGCAGTGTGGCAATCCAAAATCTTGCGACCCTTACTTCATCTACAACTATCAGCTACCAAGATGGAGTAGCACACCAAACGGGTTTTGAATCTAACAGTGTGGATATTGTTACCTGTGCTCAAGCCTTTCACTGGATGGAACCAACGGCAACGCTGGCTGAAATTGCTCGCATTCTTCGACCTGGCGGTGTGTTTGCAGCTTATGATTATAGCTGGCCACCAACCATTCATTGGGAAATTGATCAGATTTTTCAAGAGGTTGATCGGCGGTTTGAGCACCTAATTGCAACTCGTGGTACACCAGCGGAACGCCCAGGTTGGGCCAAAGAGCAACATCTTGAGCGCATGCAGCAGAGTAGAGTATTTCAACATACCCAAGAATTAGTGCTCCATCATTGCGAATATGGCGATGCGAATCGTTTTATTGGCCTGATCTTGAGTAGTGGATACAGCCATCAGCTCAAGCATGGCACGGTTACTGAGCAGGAAATTGGGTTTGATCGGCTCAGGCAAGTAGCCCACGAGCTGATTGGCAAGCAGCCAATTCCGTGGTATTTCAGCTACCATGTGCGAATTGGCATTCGTTAGATTCGCTCAATTCGCGCAGAATTTGAATATATGGCGATCGACTATCGGCTTTGGGCTGTTGGATTGCTGGTGTTCCTATCAACGAGGCTGCGATAGCCGAGTGCTAATCGCCATAGTTGCTTTGCACCTCTGCGTTAACATCTAGTCCCTGATCGCTGAATCCTGATCCCTCTATACTTTTGCCTTTTGACTTCTGCCTTTTGATTTTAAAATCCGTCTTTTGCCCGACCAATTTAGGACTTACGAATTGCCAACATTATGTTAGGATATGGAGTCGATACGACCTAAATTTGCTAGACTGATTTGGAGCCTGAAATGGACACTTTTGCTCGTTTTGAGCAAGCCATTCGTGATGCATTGCTTGACACCACGTTAATACCTGCCGACTTGATCGATTTAGTTGCCCCCAAAGCCAGCGGCGTGCAGGCAGACCTCGCCCTGCCATGTTTTCGGGTGGCCAAACTGCGCGGAATTAATCCGGCCCAATTTGCTCAGACTCTAGCAAATGCGCTTAAATTTACTCCTGAGAGCCTCGTGTTAAAAGCCTCGGCCTTGGGCGCGTATGTCAACTTTTCGCTCAATCCGGTTACCTTTGCCCAATCGGTGTTGCACGATATTAGCCAACGCAAAGCCGAGTATGGCCGTAGCACCAAAGGCCAAAACCAAGCGGTTGTGGTCGATTATTCGTCGCCCAATATTGCCAAACGCATGCGCGTCGATCACATTCGCTCAACCATGATTGGACAAGCGATTGTTAATATTTACCGTGCCTTGGGCTACCACGTGATTCGCATGAACCATTGGGGCGATTACGATCCTCAATTGGGCATTTCGTTGGCAGCCATGCAGCACTTTCAACATCGCAATGGCAATGGCGAAAGCATGTTAGCTTCGTTGGAGCAACAAACCCAACAATATCATGCCGATGATCAAGTGCACGATTTAGCTCAGGCTTGGGCTAGCAAACTGACCAAGGGCGAGCCGCAAGCGATCAAGCTTTTACAGCAGCTTGTTGATTTGAGTTTAACTGCCAACCAAGCCAATTATCGCCGTTTGGGCGTGGCCTTTGATGTGCAACATTGCGAGAGTTTTTATGCTCGCGAAGCCCAAGTGGTCATCAAAGAAGCTTTGCATTACCAAATTGCCCAACTCGATGGTCATGTGGCGGTCGTCAAGGATTTGCTCGATGAACAGGGCAAAGCATTACCAACTTTGTTGCTTAATCGCTCGGACGGCAGTAGTTTGTATATTACTCGTGATATTGCCGCAATTAAATATCGCGAGGAGCTATACCAACCCACTAAAATTATTTATGTGGTTAAGCAAGCGCAAGAATTGCATTTTCGCCAAGCCTTTACCATCAGCAAAACCCTTGGCTACACCAAAGCCGATCTGTCCCATGTGGCGTGTGGCATGATTCTAGGCCCAGAACGGCGCTCGCCCAGTGGCGCACGATTTAGCACCATGATTTATCTGGAGCCATTGTTGGATGAAGCCTGCACCCGCGCCAAAGCCTTGATCAAACAAAAAGCGCTTGAATCGAAAATCCCCTTTTCGAGCACAGAAATCAATGAAATTGCTGAGCAAGTTGGGGTTGGTGCAGTCATTTATCACAATTTACAGCACGATCCAGCCCACGATGTGGTGGTCGATTGGGAGCGCATGTTGGCCTTCGATGGCAATAGTTCAACCTATTTACAATATATGCATGCCCGTTGCTGCTCAATTTTGCGTGATTTCGGGCGCATTCCCCAAAACTACGATGGGCGGGTGCTGACTCATTCGGCTGAGCAAGCGTTGTTGAAAGAGCTAGCCCGCTTGCCGCAGGTAATTGTGGATGCAGCTGAGCGTTATGCGCCATTCGTGGTTTCCGATTGGCTGTATGCGACGGCCAAAGCTTTTGCGGTGTTCTACGATAGCTGCTCGGTTTTGAAAGCTGAAACTTTAGCGCTGCGAGCCGCACGGGGCCAATTGGTTGCTGCCACCGCCCAAGCCTTGCGCAACGGTTTAGGTCTACTCTCCATTGCCGCCCCCGAGCGGATGTAATTGGCAGATTTCCCTCGCTCCCCTTTTCCCCCTCTCCCACACGTGAGGAGAGGGGGAAACTGCACCTCTCCTCCGTGCTTCGGCGATTAAACTGCTCCTTATTGTTCAATTGCAACGTTTATGGCAAACTCACGTAGAGAAGCGCGAGAGCCACGACAACAAAGGAGTGTCATCATGATCAAAGTTCTGCTACTTGGGTTGGTACTTTGTGCCGTTGTGCTTATCGTAGGCTTGGTAATTGCGGCATTTGTTGCCAAAAAGGTCTTACGCACCCGTAATCTTAAAGGCCTCTATAACCAATTTGCCTATCGCTTCAAAGGCTCGAAGCATCACTATCCGTCACGCAACCAATATTATCAATCACACGATTACAATCACTATCGCCCAAAGCATAAGAAGAAACACTACTATGGTCATCGCCACGGTCACGACGACGATTACGATGATGATTATGATGACGATTAGGAATTACTAAATTGGCATTGTAATTATTAACGAGAGGAGTAGGTATGCACTTTTCGTTTGATATTAGTGGCATTTGCTGTTGTATTCCGATTATTGCCTTGGTTGGATTGCTCATTTTCTGGGTAGTAAAAAAGCAATCTGGCTCACGATCACATTCACATAGCTCTGGTGTTTACTGGGGCTCGAGTTCGAGCGATGATTATAGCTCTAGCAACGATTCGCATTGGAGTTCCGATAGCAATAGCGGCGATTCCAGTGGTTCTTGGGGCGATTCCGGCGGTTCATCGGATAGCGGCGGCGATTCCAGCGATTAGCAATCGACGAGCAAGGAGAGAAATTCGATGGACTCATTTGAAATAGTATCAACGATCATGTCGATCTTTACACTAGTGTTTTTTCTTTTCGTATTTTCGATATTTGGCTTTGTGTTTTGGCATATTATCAAAAATGCCAGAAATCCCAATCGCTACCAATCGAATGTGTATTCGAATCGTCGGCATAATCGCCGACATCATGCTTCGTTTCATCAGCGCCATATGCACCCGTCATTGCATCAGCATCCATCGTTGCAGCATCACCAGCAGCATCACTTTGATTCCGATGATCTCGCGGCTGGGATTGGTATCGCAGCAGGCATGCACGTTGCTCAATCATGGGACTCCAATAATTCAGGTTGGGATAGTTCATCCAGCTTTGATAGCGGTTCCTGGTCGAACAACGATTCTGGTAGCTCATGGTCAAGCGGCGATTCGGGCGGCTCATGGTCAAGCGATTCGAGTAGTTCGTCTAGCTCGGATAGTTTCAGCGGCGATTCAAGCGGTTCTTGGTAATACGCGATGAATGGATTTATGATAGTAATCGGCCTTAGCTTGGCACTCGTGCTGTCTTTGCTCAGTATAATGTTGCTCGGTCGTCTTCGATCGGTGCGGCCAGCCAAAACTAAGCAACGCCGAATCCATCAATCCTATCCCTATTCAGCGCCGAACCCTAAAAGCAATAAAGCCAAACGTCGGGCTAAAGCACAACACAACAAACGTAATAAAGTGTATTCGAGCCAAATCCAACCGGATCAAGCCCAACATTCGCTCAATAATTCAGCCAGTAACGATCAATCCACGGCTGCCTCCTATGCAAGTTCGAGTAATGATTCGGCGTGGTCGGCAAGCTACGATTATTCACAATCAACCTATGATTCGTCCTCAAGTGGCGATTCGGCTGGCTCTTGGTCAAGCGATTCGAGTAGTTCATCGGATAGTAACAGTGGCGATTCAAGTGGCTCGTGGTGAGAGGATTTAACATGATTTTACAAAAACTTGCTCCACATAAACCAACCGTGATCGTTTGGCTTAGTTCACTAGCCTTGATCAGTATGCAGTTGCTCTTGCCCTTTACTACGCTTAGTTTTTTGTTGGCAATAGTGATCGTGCCTGGGTTTTTGTTGTCAAGTTATGTGATTTGGATTATCTTTTTTCGCCCACGCTCATTACAAGCTCGCTTAGAGCCGCGGCGTGCCCATGATCCCACCATTCCGCGTAAAAAGCCACGTTGGCGCTACAATACCTATCAAGATCCGCCAGTCCATTTGCCGAATGTGCATTGGAATCCGATTGATCCCGATTTTATCGATTTAGAGTCGCTGGCTCCGAATAATAGTTCATCAAGCTCAGGTGGTGGCGATTCGAGTGGCGCGTGGTAGCCATGGTACAATTGGCGCATAGGAAAGGGATTTACCGATGCGCCGATTGTTATGTTTGCTGATCATTCTGCTGCTCTGGCCGCATCCTGTGGCTGCTCAAACCAATCTTCCTCAATGGCTTGAACGCAAAACTACCTATATTTCTATTTTGTATCCCCAAGGCAGCGAAGCCGAAGCCGAGCGCTATGCTGGCTATAGCGACGCGATCTACGAGGAAGTTACGGCGGTCGTTGGCTATCGACCTGCCCCACCCTTGACGCTGCGCATCTACCCTACCAAAGAACTCTATCAACAGGTAAACCCGGCGGCCCGTTGGCTGGAAGGCATCGTGGCTCATGCCCACACTGGGCGACGCGAAATTAGCATTGCTGTGCAGCAAACTGTAGGCATGAGCGATGAAGAATTACGCAATAATGTGCGCCATGAATTAATGCATATCATTGCTGCCGAGCTTTCCGATGGCCGATTAAGTACGATGTGGCAGGAAGGCATTGCCCAATATGTTGAAGTGCCAACCAGCCAAAGCGGCTATAAAATTGCCTTGCTCAAACAAGCCCTCGAGAATAACGCGCTTGCGACCTGGCGCTTATTAGATAGTGCTGGCGCAGTCTACGATAATCCAGAACTGGGCTATCCACAAAGCTGGTCGATGGTCTCATTTTTGATTCAGCGTTATGGTATGGCACGATTTTTGGCTTTTTTAGAGGCGTTGCGCACGGCTAGTGGCTATCGTTCAGCCCTCAGCCAAGCCTATAGTCTTAGTGCCGAAAGCCTTGAAAGTGAATGGCTGGCTCAACTGCCAACCTGGATCGATGGTGGTTGGAAGCAAGCGCCGAGTGTCGCCTTCGATCAAGCGAGCATCGAAACAGCTCTGGCTGCTGGACGTTATAGCGAGGCCTTGACTGCCGCCGAAACCGCCCTGACGATCAAGGATGATCCGGCGATTGCGGCGCTGCGCGAACAAGCTCGCAAAGGCGTGCGAGCCGAAGATGCTGCTGCCGCCGCCCGCGTGGCGCTATTGGAAGGCCGTTATGCTGAGGCCAAAACCGCGATCGAACAAGCGTTGCCATTATTTGCTGATTTGGCGCGAATTGATCGCCAAAAGCTGCTGAATGATTACCTACAACGCGCTGACCAAGGCCTCAAAGCCCAGCAACTACTCGAAACCGCCCGCCGCGATTTGAATGGAATTCGCATAGTTGCTGCGCGTAATAATATTGAGCAAGCTGCTAATTTATTTAGCCAGCTTGGCGATAATAATGGGCGCAGCCAAGCCGCTCAGTTGCTTGAATCGCTTAATCTACGGCTAAAAATTGTGGGAATTGGCTTGATTGTGGTGGTTGGGTTGGGTTTAGCGTGGAATATTGATCGGCGACGAGCTATGCGCAAGCGGATGTTGCCGCTGTAGAGAGCATGCTGATGATGATTAATCTCAAAAATGCTGAACATTATGTTTGGGGCGATGGCTGCGACGGCTGGTTTTTACATAAATCAGCGGCGTTCACGCTGATTCAAGAGCGTGTGCCCGTTGGCAAAGCCGAGGTGCGCCATTACCACGAATATGCCGACCAAGTGTTTTATGTGTTGCAAGGGGTTGCGACACTTGAAGTTGATGGCATAATTCACCAGCTTCAAGCAGGCGATTCGTTGGCGATTCCGGTTGGAGCAGCCCATCAATTGAGCAATCAAGGCCCAGATGAGCTGCATTTTTTGCTGATTTCGCAACCAAATAGCCATGGTGATCGAGTGCTAGCGCCGCTAGAATCAGCTTGATGCTTGGGGGCGTAACTTTTTAAACATCCGCGCAGCCAATTCGCGTTCTGTTTGGCCGATGCTGCCGCTGAACCATAAGCCAGCGCCATAGATTAATCCGGTTACGACTCCTGCCAAATACACATTGATGCTGAGCAACAACCAGCCGATACCACCAGCCAGCAATGCTGCCAGCGCAGGCCGCCAAAATAAACTCGCCAAGTTGATGTTAATCTGTTCGCGGCGTAGTACCAGCCAGAGCGGCAAAAATAACACAAGCTCAGAAACAATCGTGATTGCGGCGGCGGCAAAATAGCTATAGCGTGGAATCAACCAAATATTCAAGCCCAAATTGACCATTGCAGTTAAACCAAAAGCCTTAGTAATTGCCTGTTTCTTGCCCAGCGCGATAATCACATATTGAGTCAGGCCATTCAGATAGCTGCCTGGTAAATACCAAATCGTAATCATCAAGGCATAGACGCTGCCTGGCAAATATTCAGGCCGATCGGCGAGCCATGTGGTTAGTGGCACAGCGATAATTGTAGCCACAACGGCGATGCCAAACGCTAAATTCAGCAACATACGCAATGTGCCAGCATAAGCCCGACTCATTCCAGCTCGATCATCGCCGGAACGGCGAATTAGCGTCGGGAAAATCGCGTTAACCACAATTGGCGGCACAATTTGGGTGAAATTAATCAGTTTATAGGCTACGCCATAGGTTGCCGAGACCACAAAGCCGTGGAAGGCGCTCAACAAAATGGTGTCGAAACGAAAAAAGATCGTCATCAACAAACTATTGAGCAAGAGCGGGTAGCCCTCTTTGAGCAAGGGTTTGGCGGGTAAGGTTGGGCCAAACCACGCTACTTCGGGGAAGAAACGCCGCATCGCCAGCCAAAATAAGAGGGCGCTGAGCAATGCTCCCGCCAAGGCTCCGCTAGCAATCCCAATAATGCCAAAGCCCAAAATCAAGGCAGTTAAGCGAAATGCTGCACTCCCAATATTGGTCAAAAGATTGACGACCGCAGCCGCGACCAAGCGCTCGTGGCCTTGCAACCAAGCGGTGACGCTGGCCGAAAGTGCCGCCGGAAACAAGGTCAGCATCAAAATTGTGATCACCGTAATTTGCTGACTGGTCAGGCCAACCGCCGTAATCTCAGCCTGCGCCAAGCCGTTGTAGATCAGCACAAAAATCACGGCAATTGGCAAGGCTAAAATTGCAAAACGCAAACGGAGCCAGAGCGTTGTGCGAAATGTTTGGGGCGCTTGGCTTGGCTGGCGCACAATTTCGTGCGTTGCCAAAACCGTTAAGCCCCAATCGGCAATTGTGCCAAAATAATTGACGACAATCACTGCCGCAAAGTCGTAGGCTCCAACGGTTTCGGCAGCCAAAAAGCGATAAAGAATCATCGCAAAGACCAAATCAAGCATGCGACTGGCCATTTGTAGAGCAAAGGGAATACTAGTGTTGCGGCCAATCGTGCTCAAATGGTCGTCAGTTGCTTGGCGTGGCTTGCTCCAACGGCGAATGCCTGCCAAGGTTAAGCCCAATAAGCCTACCAGCCCCAAACTGAATAAGCCTACCAAAACCCAGCTTCGCAATGAAACTGTTGGTAGGCTTAGGAATTGTAGTGCCACACAGAACTCCCTTGGAAGCATTAGACAAGCCGTTTTTGGCCCCAAATCAGCACATGCATTTGCGGCAGCACGCGCACATTGAACGGTCGCCATTCAGGCAATTGAGCACGTTCGGCCAGCCATTCGAGAGCATGAGCATAATCGCGCTCGGCCCAGCGACCTTCTGGCTGCCAAATAATTGGCAATTGAGCCTCGGCAAAAGCCTGATGTTCACTGACAAATTGATGCAATTGAGCTAAATCGCTCTCGCCAGTGATCACAAATTTCCATTGTTGCTGTTCGGCTGGCAATTGCATAAATTGGCGTAACGGTTCGAGCCGCAACATGCCGGTGTTGGCTCCGGCCAATTTTGGCGATAAGCTCCAGAGATTGATCAACTCAACCAGTTCGGGGCGAAAGAGGGTGCTATTAGTTTCAACTGTGAGATGATGGCCAGCAGCTCGAAGGGTTTGAGCCAAGGCTGGCAATTCGCGCTGCAACATTGGCTCGCCGCCAGTTAATACGACATGGCGTGCTCCTTGGTCGGCAATGCGCTGCGCGAGGGTCGCAATTGGCAAATCTTCCCATTTACCGCCCTCTTTGACGCTCCATGAATATTTGGTATCGCACCAGCTACAGCGCAAATTGCAGGCAAAAAAGCGTACAAACGTGGTTGGCACACCCATCAAGGTGCCTTCACCTTGGACTGAGCGATAAACTTCCATCACATTCATGGCTGGGCCTCGCGTTCGGCACGGCTAATTTCAACATAGCCACTGGCAGTCTCCCACAGCCGGATTCTCCATAGCAAGGCGGCAAATTCAGGCGCTTGCTGTTCAAGCTGATCCCACATCCAATGGGCGATATTTTCGGCGGTGCTGGGCACACTCAAAAAATCGTTAAGATTATAGTGATCAACGCGAGCAATAATAATTTCGTTGACCAACTGCTTAATTTGTTCTAAATCAATCACCATGCCATCATCGCTTTGACCACGAGTGGGCTGAATCAGCCCACGCACACTGACCTCTAATAAATAGGAATGGCCATGTAACCGCGCACATTTGCCGCGATGATTGGGGAGTTGATGGGCTGCTTCGAAGCGAAATTGTTTGGTAAGAATCGCGTACATATCATCTACTAGGTGTTTAAATGTCAAAAAAAGCGCCAACGGTTGACGCACATGGCTATTGTACCATGGGGACGGGGCAAGTAGAACATAGAGCAAAGAACATAGAACATATTTAACCACGAAGGACGCGAAGAACACGAAGAATCAAATGTCTGGATTACTGCTAAATGCTGAGCAATTAATCAACGAAGCTTAGCGATCTTCGTGTTCTTTGTGGTTACAAAACATAGATAAAGAGATAGAGCAAATTCCAAATACTCAAGGTCATACAGCTTAGGCTGACTAGTTGGAGGAATAGAATCAGATTGTATTTACGTTTGGATTCTTGCCACTGCTTTTTAATAGAGCGTGACCAGAAAAATGCCGCCAATGCTAAGCTACCCAAACTGCCTATGCTAAGAATCTGCCAACTACTATTAACAGCATTCGATCTTGTGCCAAAATAAAAATCATCAAGCGCCTTGGATGTTTGATAGGCAAAGAAAATTATAGGAATCGAAAGAACGCATAAACAGCTAAAAATAATCAGCATGATCTTTCTGATTCGCGCGTTGCCTTGTGGATTATTTGGCATCTGATAGCTCATCAATACCTCTAACGAGTGAATCCAAAACGATCGTATCGGTAGCATAGCAGAAGAAATCATGGTTATCTAGGCTGATTGACGGCTGTAACGTAGCGGCGTAGCGGATGGGTGGCTATGGGCTATTGGCTCTTGTAATAATGCTTGGTATTTCACAGGAATTGCCAGCCAAAAGCCTATAGCCAAGCTCTTCGTGTCCTTCGTGGATCAATCTAAATTCTGAAAACTGGCCTCTGATCACTAACCCCTCTACTTAACGATTGTTATAATACCCTTTGACTATTGTGATTAACCGCTGATGGAGGCGTGTTGTGAATTTTCTGATTGCTCTTGATCAGGCTGCTACTGTTGAGCCAGCCTTGGTTGGTTTAGTTGCCCGCGATTTAGCTGGCACAACCCCGGGTTTTGTGCTGAATACCAAGGTGTACCATACTGCGCCGCATGGCGAAATCACCCCCGATGTTGAAGCCGAAATTGCCCAAGCCTATGCCCAATTGGCGGTTGAAAAAGTTGATCTGATCGCCTCGCCAGCATTTGCGGGCACTGCTCCAGCCGAAGCTGCCACCGCCTTTGCTCGCTTTTCGGCAATTCAGGGCATCGACAAAATTGTGTTGGCGGCAGAACGTTGCTGGCAATCGGCGACCAGCGAGGCTGCCCGTAAATTGTATCGTGACCATGCGATTAACCCAGATGATGTGCAAATTGCTGTGGTGATTATTCCTAGTCGTGGTTAGGCCTAGTGCAAGATTTTGCCAAGGCTAGGCTCTTTGCAAAACACCCGAATATTAATCAGAATTTGGGCGTTCAAACTGGTATAATAGCCTTATACCCACCTGAACCCTAACTTAGCAGAATCAGTTTTGTCGAGAGGTTGCTTATGTTTCGTCGTTTCTCTGGCTTGTTTGCTGCCGCCTTGCTAGGAGTGCTTAGTTTGGTCTTGCTCCAGCCTGCTGCTGCTAGTAGCCTGGCTCAACCACCACGCCCAACGTTAACGCCCACGCCGCCGCCGACAGAAACACCGTTGCCCACGGCAACTCGGGCACCAGTAACATCAGTTCCAGGTGCCACGGCTGAGCCAACTCTTGAGCCAACCGCAACTGCTTTACCAACGGCAACCGTTGAACCAACCGCAACTGCCTTGCCAACTGCCACGCCAATTCCGGCGACTGCTACGCCAGTGCCACCGGTGACCTTGCCTGATACTGGCGTGGTCAAGCCTGTGCCTGTTGCTTTACCAGTAACCAGCAGCCCACAAAGCTCAAATACTTGGTTGTGGCTGGGTGTGAGTTTGGTTGTGTTAGGCTTGGCTGGACGCTTTGGCTTGAAATTGATGCGCTAACAGGTGAAACGGCGTTTAGCTCCTCAGGCTGGCTGTCCGCCTGGCTCGTTTGGTGCGCCCGTGATTGGCGAGATTCGCGAGTGGGCCGCTGACCCATTGCAATTTGCCCAAGCACGCGCCCAACGCTATGGCCCGATTTGGTCGACCCATCTTTTGGGTCGGCCTTGTGTCGTTTTATTGGAGCCAGCAGGCAATCGCTTTATGCTGAGCCAAGGTTTACAGTATTTTTCGTGGCGAGCTGGCTGGGGCCGGGCTATGTTGCGGCTCATGGGTGGTGGTTTATCGTTGACTGATGGTCATCAGCACGATCAGCAACGTAGCTTGCTCAAACCTGCTTTTGCCCATGCCGCCCTTCAGCAACTGCAACCACAAATTCAACACCTGATTCGGCAACAATTGCAAACCTGGCCCGATGCTGAACCGATTTGTTTGTTGGAACGCTTGCAAACGTTGGCGTTTGACGTGGCATTGCTCGTGGTTTGTGGCCGCACGCCAGCCCCAATTGCCGAGGCTTTGCATCATGATTTTGCGGCGTTTACCGCTGGTTTGTTTACCCCGTTGCCCTATCCAATTCCAGCAACACCTTATTTTCGGGCGCAAAAATCTGGCGAGCGGTTGCGCCAAACCTTAAGTTATTTAATTGAACTCCGCCGTTTGAACATAGCAGCTGATGCCTTGGATAGCTTAAGTTTGATGCTCCAAGCTGAGCCAAATCGCCCTGATGATGAATTAATTAGCGAATTATTATTGTTGTTATGGGCTGGCCACGATACCGTTGCCTCGTTGCTGACTTGGATTTGTATTGAATTGGCGCAACACCCCGAAATCCTGCAACGTTTGCGTCAAGAATTAAGTACTAATCACCATAGTTTGCTCGATCATGTGCTGCGTGAGGCTGAGCGGTTACATCCGCCAGCGCCTGGTGGTTTTCGCGGAGTTGTTGAAGCTTTTGAATATGCTGGCTATCATGTGCCGCAGGGCTGGCTGGCGATGTATTCATCAGTCTATACCCACCAGATGCCAAGTCTGTGGCATAATCCTACTCAGTTCAATCCCAATCGCTTTGCAGCGCCTTGTAACGAAGGCAAACAAGCCTATAGTTTGGTTGGCTTTGGCGGCGGGCCACGGATTTGCATTGGTTTGGCGTTGGCTCAAATTGAAATGCGCCTAGTGTTACGCGAATTGCTCGCCAATTATCAATGGCAACTTGTGCCTAACCAAGATTTACGGCCTGTCTGGTTGCCAACCAATCAGCCGCGTTCAGGTGGCCTGATCACAATTCAGCGGTTTTAGAGGAAGCGGTTATGGCCGAAATTGATTCGATTCAGATTGTTGGCGCACGCCAGCATAATCTCAAAAATATTGATTTAGCCATTCCCAAAGGCAAATTGGTGGTATTCACCGGCCCATCGGGGGCTGGCAAATCAACACTCGCCTTTGATACGATTTATGCTGAAGGCCAGCGTCGCTATGTTGAATCGCTTTCGAGCTATGCCCGCCAATTTTTGGGTCAATTGCCCCGACCTGAAGTGGATAGCATTCGTGGTCTAGCGCCAGCAATTGCCGTCGCCCAACAAACGATCAACCGTTCGCCGCGCTCAACCGTTGGCACAATCACCGAAATTTATGATCATTTGCGCTTGTTGTATGCGCGGATTGGCAAACCGCATTGCCCAGTCTGTGGCCGTGCGATTGAGCAACAAACTGCTAGCCAAATCGTCGATCAGATTTTGGGTTATCCTGACGGCACACGCCTGATGATTTTAGCGCCCTTGGTGAATGAAGAACTTGGTTCGCATGCCACGGTGCTTGAGCAAACGCGACGGGCTGGCTTTGTGCGGGTACGGGTTGATGGCGCAATTGTTGATCTTGATGAACCAATTGAGTTGGATCATCGTCAAGCCCATAGCATAGATGTGGTGGTCGATCGGCTGATTATTCGCCACAGCGAGGCCGTGAGCTTGAATGACCATCCGGATCGGGTACGGGTGAGCGATTCGGTTGAAACAGCCTTGAAAACTGGCGCGGGAATGGTCTGGGTTCAGCCGCTTGATGGTCAACAGCTGCGTTACAGCGAACATGCTGCATGCCCTGAACATGGGCCATTGGCCAGCGGCGCGATCGAACCACGCAGCTTTTCATTTAATAGCCCACATGGTGCTTGCCCGATTTGCGATGGATTAGGCACAGTTGATGATTTCGACCGGAACCTGTTACAATCTCAGGCAGCGCAAACCCTTGGCGAACTGCTTTCGAATCCACTTCGCGCCAGCACCACGACCTACCAACAATATTGGGAAGAAACCATCCAAGGTTTAGCTGAAGCTTTGGGCAGCGATCTCGAACAGCCTGTTGACACAATGGCTAGCTGGGCGTTAGATTTATGGCTAGAAGGCACAATTCCAAGCGATGATCAACTACATTTAAGCAAAAAGCTACGCCAACAGCTCGCCAACTGGTCAGGTTTGCTCGGTTGGTTGCGTCAACATTGGCAACAAGCAAGCGAACAACAGCGCGAAAGCCTCAGCATCTATCGCCAAGGCACCATTTGTTCGGCCTGTGAAGGTTCGCGCTTGCGACCAGAGGCGCGGGCAGTTACACTACAGGGGCTAGCAATCGATCAAGTTACAGCAATGTCGATTGAGGCTAGTTTTGCTTGGGTTAGTGAACTACCCAACAAATTGCGGCGCGAGCGTGAGCAACAGATTGCAGCGCCGATTGTGCGTGAAATGTGCTTGCGTTTACAGTTCTTGCGCGAAGTTGGCCTAGACTATTTGAGTTTGGCGCGAACTGCTGAGAGCCTATCGGGCGGCGAGGCTCAACGGATTCAATTGGCCACCCATATTGGAGCTGGATTATCAGGGGTCTTGTATGTCTTGGATGAGCCATCGATTGGCTTGCATCCACGCGATACTGAGCGTTTATTACAGACATTATTGCAACTACGCGACCTTCGCAATTCAGTTTTAGTAGTCGAGCATGATCCAGCGATTATTGCTGCTGCTGATTGGGTGGTTGAAGTTGGGCCGACAGCGGGCGTGCAAGGTGGCTATATTATGGCCAGCGGCACGCTTGAGCAACTGATAGCTCAGCCCAATTCCCAAACAGGCCAGTATGTAGCTGGGCAACGGCAGCTAAGCCTGCCTCAAACACGGCGAAAGCCAACCCATGCTACACTAATGCTACGTGGAGCCAAACAGCATAATCTCAAAGATCTGGATGTAGCGATTCCATTGGGATGTTTGGTTGCGATTACGGGAGTATCAGGTTCGGGGAAATCGACACTTATTCATGAGATTCTCTACCCACGGCTGGCCAACGAACTGCATGGAAGCCGCCTGCCAGTGGGCCGACATCGAAGCCTTGAAGGCTATGATCAACTTGAAAAAGTGATTGCAGTTGATCAAACGTCACTGGGGCGCTCAGGTCGTTCCAACGCTGCCACCTACACCGGTATTTTCGACGCATTGCGTCAATTGTTTGCTGGGACACCTGAAGCCAAAGCGCGGGGCTATGGAGCCAGTCGATTTTCCTTTAATCTTAAGGGAGGGCGGTGCGAACAATGTCGCGGCGAAGGTGTGGTATCGATTGCCATGCAATTTCTGCCAGATCTAGCGGTGACCTGCGACGCATGCGGCGGGTTGCGTTATAATCGAGAAACCCTTGATATTCGCTATCGTGGGTATACCATTGCTGATGTGCTCGCCATGACCGTAGGCCAAGCCTTAAGCGTTTTTGAACGGCTACCGGCTTTGGCGCGAAAACTAGAGAGTTTGGTTGAGGTCGGGTTAAGCTATTTGACGTTAGGGCAGCCAGCGGCGACTCTTTCGGGAGGCGAAGCGCAACGGGTAAAACTGGCGGCAGAGCTAGCGCGTCGAGGAACAGGCCGAACCCTGTACATCCTTGATGAACCAACCACCGGATTATATTGGACGGATGTCGAACGGTTAATTGCGATATTGCAACGATTGGTTGATACAGGAAACAGCGTTGTGGTGATCGAACATCATCTCGACCTGATCAAGACCGCCGATTGGGTGATCGATTTAGGGCCGGAAGGTGGGGACACTGGTGGCCGGCTGGTAGTGGCTGGTACGCCGGAAGTAGTCGCTATGAATCAAGCTTCATGGACTGGCCGCTTCCTTCAAACCGTGTTAGCTTGACGGTATGCCCAAAGCGTGAACAGCAACTGTGAATTTGGGGCATTATAAAGGCACATTGTGTTGACGAAGGTATAGCCTTAATGTACAATGTGCGTGCTGGCCGGGCCACGTTCCGAACCACGCCGTGTTGCCCCACTGCGAAGCTCACAGCATAGTGCAAGGAGTTACTCATGGCAGAAGAGCGCACCAATACGTCTGACGAGCTTGAGCGCCTGTTCTACCCCAATAAAATCGCACGATTGTATCTTCTCAGTTTGGAAGATGTTATGGGCCGCACGGGGGTCAATGCGCTGCTAAATATGGCAGGGATGAAACACCTCGTCAATAACTATCCGCCCAACGACTTGAAACGCGAATTTTCGTTCTTTGATCTGGCAACGATCAGCGAAGCCACCGAAACAATGTTCGGTCCACGGGGTGCGCGTGGGATGGAACTGCGGGCCGGACGGTATGCGTTCAGTCTTGGGTTGAAAGAATTTGGCCCACTATTGGGGATGGCCGACCTTGCGCTCAAACTGATGCCCATGACCATGAAAATGAAGATCGTGTTGAATGCGGTAGCACAAACTTTCGACCGCTTCAGCGATCAGCCGAGTCGGGTGGAAGATCAAAAAGGTCGTTTCCTCTATTACATTGATAAATCGCCAGTGTTCTGGGGACGCGGCAATAGCACCCCGATCTTCTATTTGGCGCAAGGGATTATCGAAGAAGCCTTGACGTGGGTGACCGGCGGTCATAACTTCAAGGTCGAACAAGTTGCAAGTCCACGCAATGGCGATCCATATTGTGCGTTTGCCATTGACAAGGAGCCAATAGATTAGGACGATGTAAGTCTGCCAATCTGTGCGCTGGCGACGAGCAGGACGCTCACAGACATCCAACTGTAATCTGCTAGATTCCCATATTCGTGCAAATGCGAGTATAGTACATGGTAGATACCAGGTGGTTTCGGTGGTCGAAACGTCTTGAGCTGCAGGGACTCGTTATGAAACGGATTGTTCTCCGCGATCCTACGCTTATCGCTCCCTTTGGAGAACCAGCGCGTGATTTGCGGATTCTCAATAAGCCGCTGTGGCTGCTACACCGTGATCTGCTTGCACGCCACTGCCAAAGTGTTGCGGAAGTAGACGATTGGTCTGAAATTTCACCAAGTAGTGATGAACTCTTGGTGCATAAAGATAATCTCTATTTCAACCGCGATTTCATTGAGACGTTTATCGCTGAGGCACGCGCCACTGGGCAACCTTGCCAAGTGGCTTTTGCTGCTGATGATGCGATGATTACGGCCCATGCTTTGCGATTACAAGAGGGTATTCGCAAGCATGGCAACCATTTTATCGCCGACCTCTACTATTTCCCTCGCGGCGTTGTCCCGAATCCACAACCGCTGGTGATCGATACCAATGCCATGGAGATGGGCTACTACCATATTCCAAGCTATATGGCGCCCAACCAAGGGGATTTGGTATTCCAGGTGCCAATTCGTGCGTTTTGTTCAATCGAAAGCTGGGTCCATATTTTCATGACAAACTCTCCGCTCGGGGTGTTTGCATGGGGTCGGAAGCTCGAGCAAGAAGTTGCCGCAAGTTGGCGTTTGAAGTTGAAGATTGGCTTTCGTTCATTCATCGAACGTAAGCACTTTCTTTCATCATCTCCGGTGGTCAAGATTGGCAAGAACTGCTCAATCGATCCTTCGGCGATTATTCAAGGGCCAACTGAGATCGGTAACAACGTGAATATTGGCGCTGGAGTGGTGATTACGAATAGCTTGATCGGTAATAACGTGACGATTATGCAAGGCTCTCAAGTGATGCTTAGCGTAGTCAGTGATCGTTGTTATTTACCATTCCGGGCTGCTCTGTTCATGACTGTCTTGATGGAAAATTCGATGGTGGCGCAAAATACCTGTTTGCAGTTATGCGTCGTTGGCCGTAATACCTTTATCGGGGCTGGCAATACCTGTACCGATTTCGATCTGCTGGGCAAGCCAATCAAGACGCTCCATCGCGGGCGCTTGGAAGAAGTTGGTCTGCCAGTTATTGGCTCGGCAATTGGCCATAATTGTAAAATTGGCTCAGGCTTTGTCATTTACCCAGCCCGTAATATTGAATCAGGCACGGTCTTGATTTATGGCGATGACCATTCGGTTATTCCTAAAAATGTTTCGAGTGGTATTTATACGCGCCCACCAGTTTTCTATCCCGACCGCGATCCGCGCGTTCAACGTGTTCCAGTTAACGATCGCGTCGCAGATGAGTACCCAGCAGAACAATTCCGTGATTAACGCTGCATCGCACGCGGCGTGCGATGATGGAGGATACTGTGAGCAAAGAACGCATCTTAGTCGTCGAAGACCAAGCCGATATCTCTGGCTTGCTCAAAATTTACTTCACCTCGCAAGGTTATGAAGTGATGACCGCGATGCGCGGGCAGGTAGCGCTCGATCTTGTGAAACGCACGCCGCCGCATTTGGCCTTGCTTGATGTGAATTTGCCCGATATGACCGGGTATGATATTGGAAAAGCACTGCGTGCCAATGCCCGTACAAAGCATATTCCAATCATTTTCTTGACCGCCCGTGGTGAAAAAAGCGATAAAGGCATTGGCCTCGGTGAAGTCCAAGCCAATGACTATATCGTCAAGCCCTTCGATATTGAAGAAGTCCATATGCGGGTGCGCAATAACTTGGCCTTGGCTCGCGAAAAGAGCCGCACCCACCCGGTGACTGGCCTGCCAACCGCCGAATTGATTAACGAAGAACTCCGCCGTTTGCTCTCAGCCGAAGTTTGGACGCTGGCAACCGTGCATATCAATGGCTTCGATACCTTTACCCAAGTCTATGGCTCGGTCGTCGGCGAGGATGTGCTGAAGTTTGGCGCATTGTTGATCAACGAAGTCGTCAGCGAGTTGGGTGGCCAAGAGGAGTTCATCGGTCAATTGGTCACAGGGCCAGATTTCTTGATTACGTCGATGCCTGAACGCGCTAAAGCAATTGTCGATCGTATCGCTGAACGCTTTGATCAAGAAATTGGCTTGCACTATAGCTATCCCGACCGTAAACGTGGCTATATTTTGGCTAAAAATGCCGATGGTACTGAACGCCAAGAACCACTGATGACGGTTTCAATCGGGGTGCTCGATAGCAACGATGGGCCATTCTACGATATCCGTGAACTCAGCGAAACGGCTGAAAGTGTGCGCCCATTGCCCAACCTGCAAGATGGTTCAGTTCGTAGCGCTGTGAAATTTGGCCGCTAAGCCAGGAGTTAATTCCTGTGCCTAAAGAACACAAATGCCCATGAAAATCTCTCCTCCTTCCACCGCAATTTGGCACGTGTTAACAGGCATTGCTCACCTCGCCCGTGAGCAATCGCCTGATTTGCCAACGTTCGCGCAGCGCTGTGCCGATTTGCTCAAACAAAGCGGCATGTTTGCTCAAGGGGCGATCTTACGCCTTGGTCAACAACGTTCGTTGTTGACTGCATGGGGCATGAATAAACGCGCAACCAATCGGTTGTTGCCTGCTCGCGTTTTAAATGGTGGAAGTGAGGTTCGCCTGCCAGATGGTTGGCAGATGTTTGAGATTGGCACTGCCGAGGTGCCTGGCGTTTTGGTCGCTCCAGTTACAATTGAGCCTGAACCACTGACGGTTTTGGTCGCGCAACTAACCAGTTTGTGGCAGGGCGTGGCCTTGCAAGAGGAATTTGCCCGCCGTGAACGCACGGTTGCAGCCATGACTGAATCGTTGCAAGGGTTGGCTCAGCAACTCAATGCCGACGATTTCTTGCAAACCTTGGTCACTCAAGCAACCGAATTACTGGGCGCTGCTGGCGGTGGGGTCTACATGACCGATTCCAACCAGCAATACTTGGAGTTGCGCCAAGTTGTGCAATTTCCGGCCAATTGGAATGGCGCACGGATTCAGGTTGGCAAGGGTGTGGCTGGCAAGGTGGCCCAAAGTGGCAAGCCGATGCTGGTCAATGATTATGCCCAAGCTAAAGAAAAATACGATAATCTGCCCGAGGGAATTAACTTCACGGCTGTGATGGCCGCGCCGCTCCGCGCCGACGAGGCGATTATCGGGGTCTTGGTGCTGGTGCATATCGAGCCTGATCGCGGTTTTCAAAATGCTGATTTGGCCTTGCTTGAATCATTCGCTGCCCAAGCTTCGTTGGCGATGCGCACAGCTAAACTCTTCGATGCCCAACGTCAACGCTCGCGCGAATTGTATTTGCTGTATGAAAATAGCTTGACGGTTGGCTCATCACTTGATCTTAGCCATATTCTCAATCGATTAACTGAAAATGTCTTGCTGGCCCTTGGGGTCGAGCAATGTTTGCTGTTGCTATGGGATGATCGGCGCAAACTCTGTGAGTTGGTGGCTCAAGCCACCGACGATGATGCTGCCAATTCGCTTGATCTCTCGATTGGGGCAACCTATGAGTTGCGGCCTGAATCGATTTTGAAATTATCGTTTGATACCCAACAACCGGTCGTGGTTGTCGATATTGATACTGACCCGCGGATCAATGCTCAACGTTCATGGCTCAAGTCCCGTGGCATTCGCAGCGCTTTAGGTTTGCCGATGCTGCTCAAGGAGCGGGTAATTGGGACATTGCTCTGTACCACTACCTCGAAAACCCGTACCTTCAATCCTGGCGAAATTACCTTGGCCCAAACCTTGGCGGCCCAAGCAGCCACAGCGATTGGCAATACGCGCTTATTAAATGATGAGCGCCGCCGCAATGCTGAGCTTTCCGTGCTGCAATCGCTGAGCGCCAAATTGACCTCAGGCGTGAGCCTGCAAGTTGCACTCGAAAGCATTGGCGAAAGCGTTGTCCAGCTCTTTGACAATATCGATCTGGAAATTTGTCTCTACGATCCGCAAAATCAGGTCTTGAATAGCCAGTTTGCCACGCCACGCACTCGCCAGCACTATGCTAGCGAAGGTGGTTCGTATGGCATCGATCAAGGCTTGACTGGTTGGTTGGCGCGGCATCGCTCCACCTTGCGCATCGACGATTTGCAACGCCAAAAGATTGTCAAGCCAATTCGACCCCACGAAACTGAAAGTGGCTTGGCCTTCCGCTCATTCTTGGGCGTGCCAATGCTGATTGGCGATCAATTGATCGGGACGTTGGAGCTTGGTTCAAGCACGGTTGGGCGGTTTGATGCTGAAGATGAGCGCTTGTTGAATATTATTTCTTCACAAGCAGCCCAAGCGTTGCGCAATGTTCAACGCTACGAAGCCACCGACGAAGTGTTGCGCGAACGGGTACGCGAGCTTTTGGCGCTCCAACGCATCAGCCGCGAACTAACCTCGACCTTGCAGCTAGAGCAATTGCTGCCCGCGATGTTAACCGAAATCACCCAAGCTACTGGCTGTGGCTATGGGATTGTCGTGCTGCATAACGAGGATGAATCGCTGCAAGTTATCGCACAAACTGGCTACAATTCAGCCGAAGCTGCTGGCGTTCTGGCGCTACCATTGCTGAATAATGGCTTGCTGAGTGCGCCAATGCAACGCGCCGAAGCCCTGATTTATGATGATGTAACCGTCTTAGAAGCGAATATTGCCTGGGGCGAAATTCGTTCGTTGCTCATGGCTCCAATTTTGTATGAAAATCGGGTGGCTGGGGCAATTATTGCTGGCGATGCCAAAGGTTATTCTTTCGATCACGCTGCGCTCGATTTTGTACGAGCTGTGGCCGACCAAGCTGCTTTGGCCATCGGTAATGCTCAACACTACGAGGAGCAAGTTAAGCAACGTGAATTGTTGCAACAACGCGCAAGCCTCTTAAATGAAGTGTTGGAGATTGGTAACGCGCTACGGGCCGATATGGAGCTGAGCAATCTGCTTGAGCAAATTGCCTTTAGTGTAACCGAAGCCGCTGGCTATCGCATGGTCTTGTTCAATCTGATCGATCCAGCGCGTCCGACGATTATGCGCACCGCTGCCGGCGCGGGGATTGCCCTCTCCGATTTGGAACAATTGCGCAGCGAAGATATTTCGATCGAAACTGTGCACCCCTTGCTCGACCCCCAATATCGGATTGGCCGAGCCTATTACATCACCCGCGGCAGCGATTCGAATGCTTGGCACGATGGCGATCAACTGCTCGTGCCGCTCTACTCGACCGAACGCGAATTAATTGGGATTATGACGGTCGATGATCCGTTTACCCACGAAGCGCCAACTCGCCGCACGGTCGAAACCTTGGAAATTTTCGCCAACCAAGCAGCAATTGCAATCGAAAATGCTTGGCTGTTTGATCAGCGTTCGCGCCAAATTGCCGAGCTGGCGATTATCAACCGCATTAGCCGTGCTGCAACTGCTAGCCTCGAATTCAATGATTTGGCGCGTGAAGTCTACAATGTGCTCCGCGAAAACCTGCCAATTCGTGCCTACTATTTGGCAGTCTTTGATACCCAGCGCAATAGTGTGGTCAAATCGTTGGCGATTGATGACGAACACTTTATGCCCGATGTGGTCAATGGGCCAATTAACGAAAGCTCGTTGATGGCACGAATCATCAAGCAGCGCAAAACGTTGTATTTCAATGATATGACCACCGAATTTCATTACGACGAGGAGAATAGCCCACCGCGTAATGATGAAGGCAATAGCACCGATGTTCCGCGTTCGTGGATTGGCGTGCCACTATTGTTGGGTGATGGTACGGTGCGGGGGGTGCTTTCGCTGCAACATAATGAAGCTGGGCGCTATGGCGAACGCGATGCGGCGGTGCTCGATACGATTGCCAACCAATTGGCTGTGGCAATTGAAAACTCGCGCCTCTACACCGATACCCAATCGCGCTTGAATGAATTGGCGCTGATCAACAAAATTGGTAGCCTAACCAATTCAACCCTCGATTTTGTCGAAATTCTCAAGGGTGTTTACGAATCATTGCGCACAACCTTGGAATTGAACGTCTTCTATAGCTTCGTCTATGATCCAACTCATGGCGAGATTGTGCTGCGGGTCAATGTTGAAGAAGGCAAATTCTTCATCGAAGAGCAACGCGAGAAGCTGTTGCCCAACTCGCCGTCAGCCCATGTTGTTAACGCCCTTGAACCCTTGGTCTTCCGCGATATGCCCCAAGAAATTGAGGGCAAATATACGATCAAGCGCTTTGGCAACCCCGATAAATGGGTACGCTCGTGGATTGGCGTGCCGCTGAAGATTCGCGATGACACCGCTGTGGGGATGCTCTCGGTTCAACACTACGAGCCAAATATCTATAGCGAACGTGAAGCTGAGTTGCTGCAAACAATCGCTAGCCAAGTGGCCTTGGCGGTGCAAAATGCCCGCCTCTTCGGCGACCGCGAACGCCAAATTCGCGAGTTGGATGCGATTAGCCAAATTGGCCAGTTGATGAGCGCCTCACTTGATCTGGGTGAAATGCTGGGTTTGACCGCTGAATACTTACAAGAAGTAACCTCAGCTCCAGTTTTTTACACCATGATCTACGATGCTGAGCACGACCAAATTACCGATGGCTATGCTGTCCAGGAAGGTGTGCCAGCTGAACGCACGCCGCGTGGCAAGCCACGCCCAGGCAGCCCAAGCGCGTGGGTGGTGCAAAATCGTGCGCCCTTGATTTTGGCCGATGTTAATAATAAAGCTGAGTTGCAACAAAAGGGCGTTCAGCCAATGGCCAATCCAATCGAGGGCAAAAATAAATCGCCCCGCTCATGGATTGGCGTGCCGATTATTGCTCGCGACGGCGCACCAATTGGGATGCTCTCGTTACAAGATTATCGGACGAATGCCTTTGATCAGCGCACAGTCGCCTTCTTAACCAATGTGGTTTCGCACATTAGTTTGGGTGTGCAAAAAGTTCAGCTGTTCAACGAACGTGATCGTCAAATTAAAGAGCTGGATGTGATTCGCCGCGTCGGCCAAGTTACTAGCTCAACCTTGAACGCTGATGAATTGATGCAGGGCGTGTATAACGTGTTGCGTGAGTTCTTGCCGATTGAAATTTTCAATCTGAGCGTTTTTGATAGCGATCTGACGATACGTATCCATAGCTTTGTGATTGATCGTGGCTTGATTATTCAATATCCCAAAGCTACTCCGATTACGCCGCACTCGCTAACGGCTTGGATTTTGGAGCATCGTCAACCATTGCTGTTCAAGCATGTTGACGAGGAAATGAAGGCCTATCCCGATATTCATCCACGGGTGCAATCTGCCGATACGGTGCTTTCGCAATCGTTGATGGGTGTGCCATTGCTCACCAGCAACGACGAACCGCTTGGGATTTTGCTGCTACAACACTATAAGCAAGCGATGTTCGATGAACGCGATTTGCAATTGCTGATCAACGTGGCCTATCAGGTAACGTTGGGGATGCAAAATGTGTTGTTGTATAGCCAAACTCAGGATGGTTTGGAGCAACTGGCAACTGAAGCTGAACGTTTGGCACTGATCAATCACGTTTCTGATCTAACCGCATCGACGCTTGATACCCAAGTGCTCTACGATTTGGCGGTTGAAGAAATGGCCCAAGTGACCGATGCTTCGCAAGCTCGCTTGGTGATTTTCGATTACGAAGCCCAAGTTGGCTACACCCGCGCCGAATTCCCCAAAGGTGATATGAGCATCGAAGTACCGGTGGCCAACAACGGCACGATTCCATGGATGCAGCGCCATCGCCGCCCATTGGTCATCAACAATCCGCTTGAGCACGAATTAACTGAATCGTTCCGCGAAACGATCAGCCAATTGGGCATTCAAGCGCTGATGTTGGTTCCGTTGATTGTCAAGGGCGAAGTCGTTGGCTCGATCGGGCTTGATCATATTGGTCAGGGCCGTCATTTCAGCCAACGCGATGCTGAAACTTGCCAAACCATCGCTAACCAAATTTCGCAAGGCTTGGAAAATGCCCGTCTATTTGCTGAAACTGAACGCCAAGCTCATGTGCTGAGCCGCAAAGTTGGCGAATTGTCGGTGCTCTTGGAAGCCGGTCAAGCGCTTAGCTCAATCCACGAGCCAACTCAAGTCTTGGATACCTTGGTACGCTTGGTGGCTCGCCAACTCAATATCGAAACCGTGATTCTGTTTACTGGTGATGAAGAACTTCAGCCAGCAGCCTCGTTGGGCTTGCCAACCGATTTTGTGCAAAGCTTACGGGTCAAGCGCGGCGAGGGTTTGGTTGGTACGGTCGCTGAGCAACGTAAACCGCTAACAACCAGTGCTACCGATGGCGAATCGCCGATCATCTCGCAACATGTTGAGTTCAATCGCGACCATGGCCTTTCGGTCTTTATGGGCGTACCGATTGTCTATCGCAATGAGTTGCTGGGTGTGTTGAGCGTGATGTCGGGGGCTGGCGCTTCATTCAACGAAGATGATACAGCGCTGTTAAGTGCTTTGGCCGACCAAGCGGCAATCGCGATTGAAAATACTCGCCTGTTTGTTGAGCGTGAACGCCAAATTACGGTGTTGCAAGCATTAAATGATGTGACTCAAGCGATCACTTCGACGCTTGATCCACAAACCTTGCTGCGCCAATTGCACTTACGCCTGAGCAGCGTGGTCGATACGCGCTACTCGTTCATCGTGCTCTACGACAGCGATCATAATGTGCTGACCTTCCCTGTGGTGATGAATGCTGGCCGTGAGGAGCGGCTGGAGCCGCAAGCTTTGGCCGAAGGCGTGCTGAGCCGAGTGATTCGCGGTCGGCGCACGATTGTGCTGAACACCATCGAAGAAACTGCCAATGCCTCGCGCTTCTTGCTGGGCCACGATACGCCGATGGCTTCGTGGGTCGGGATTCCGATTATGCTGGGCGATATGGTTTTGGGGGTTATTACCATCCAAAGCCCCCATCAACGAGCATTCAGCACCGAAACCATTCAATTCTTGCAAGCGGTCGCCAGCCAAACGGCAATTGCGCTTGAAAATGCCCGCTTGTTTGCTGATCGCGAACGTCAAGTAACCGAAGCAGCAATTTTGTCGTCGATCAGCCAATCGATGACTGCGACGCTCTCGCCCGAAGAATTGGCTAGCTCAATTTTGAAGGGCTTGACCGAAATCTACAATACTGACAATGCGTATATCGTGTTCTACGATGCGCCAACCAATATGATCTCGACCACGGTTGGCTTTAGCAATGGTCAGCCCTATTCGTTGATTTCGCATGTACTGAGCAACAACTTCCTCAAAACGATGTTGTTTGAGCAACGTCCATTGATGTTCAACAGCAGCAGCGATTTGCTGAATGAGCGTTTCTCGCCACGGCTTGAAGGCATTCCCGATGCGATTGAACCGGAATCGGTAATTGCGGCTTCGATCACCATGGGTAGCCAAACCTATGGGATGAATATCAATCAGCCGTTGGGCGTGCTTGTTATTCAAAGCCCACAACCTAACACATTCAGTCGGGCACAACTTCAGTTCCTCGAATCGTTGGCTAATCAATCGTCGGCAGCTGTGCAAAAAGCCATGCTGTTTACCGAACGTGAACGCCGGATTCGTGAACTGGATACGCTCAACCGCATCAGCCAAGGGATTACCTCAACCATTAGTTTGGATGAAATCTTAGAGCGCTTGTATGCTGGTTTGGGCGAAATTGTTGATGTTAGTACCGCCTTCATTGGCTTGTACGATCCACAAACCCACTCGATGGAATTCCGTGAAGCCCATGATCGGGGTGCACCAGTCACGATTGGTTCACGCCGATTGTCGGTTGGCGTGCCAGCGTGGGTTATCGAACATCGCCAGCCGTTGTTGCTGAACACCTCGGAAGAAGCCAACGAATATCGTGATGCCCAAACCCAAATCACCTCGGAAACCAGCGCCATGCGGGTTGGTGGTCAAGGTGAGATTGAACAATCGTATCTGGTTGTGCCAATTGTGGTCGGCGTTGATGTGATTGGGATTATCAATATTCAGAGCTATGAAGAGTATTCGTTCTCTGAATATGATATGAGCTTTGTCACCACGGTTGCGGCGCAGGCAGGCGCGGCGATTGCCAATGCTCGCTTATTCTCCGAGCGTGAACAATCGATTCAGCGCTTGAATACCCTGAACAATATCGGCCAAGCCTTGAGTTCGACGGTGCGTTTCGACGACTTGCTGCGGGTGATTTACGAACAAACTGGCAAGTTGGTCAAAACCGAAAACTTCTATCTGGCGCTGTATGATGAGCGCAATAAAGAAGTGACCTTCCCACTGTATTACGAATATGGCCATCCAATTAACGTGATGCCGCAGCGCGGCGTAAATGGCTTGACTGAATATGTCATTCGTAAGCGCCAGCCGTTGTTGCTGCAAGGCCCACATATCGCCGAACGCATGACCGAAATGAAGGTCGATCAAGTTGGCGATATGGCGCGTTCATGGCTAGGGATTCCGCTGATCGCCGCCGATAAGGTTGTCGGGGTTATGACGGTTCAAAGCTATGAGCAAGATAATGCCTATAGCGATGAATTGGTGCAATTGTTGCTCACGATTGCCTCGCAAGCCGCCCAAGCCCTGGAAAATGCACGGCTCTTCTCCGAATCACGCCAGAGCGTGCGCGAACTTTCGACGCTTTCAGAAACCAGCGTTTCCTTGGCCAGTACCTTGGAAATCGACGAATTGATGGCGATTAGTGCTTCGAGCGCAATCGAAATGTCGCGGGCCGATTTCGGCGGGATTATCGTGGTTGGAGGCGATGGCTATACAATTACCAACTCATTGGCGCTCAACCGCGACCATATGGAATTGGAACTGCCCGATACCAACGAGCTTGATGTTGGCAGCATGGAAATTCTGCGGCCATTGCGCTCAGGCCATCCATTGGCGTTGTTCGATGCTAGCACCGACGAAGGCTTAGCGCCATTCGTTAATAGCATCGGCATGCGTGGCTCGATCTTCTTGCCAATGTTGCGCGAAGGCTTGCGCGGCGTGGTGTTCGTGGGGATGGACGAACCATTTACCTTCAACGAACGCACAATTTCGAGCTTGATGATTTTGGCAACCCAAATTGGCCAAGCGATCAATAATGCTCAATTGTTCGATCAAATTCGCCGTTTCAACCTTGAACTCGAAGAAATCGTCGATCAACGAACCTTGGAACTTAAGGGCGAAAAGGAACGGGTCGAAGCGCTCTACAACATTGCAACCGAACTTGGGACGACCCTCGACCGCGACGAACTCTTGTTGCGCACACTTGATCTTGCGGCTTCGGCCTTGATGGTACGGCGTGGGGCGGTCTTCTTGCTCGACCGCGAATCCAAAGATTTGGTGTGTCATGCAGTGCTCAACGAAGAATTGGGCTTGAAATCAATCGAAACGCGAGTACGCTTCCAACACCCAGGCTTGGCCAACTGGATCATCGAACACAACGAAGGCGTGGTGATTTCCGATGTTTGGTTGGATGAGCGCTGGACGAATGCTCAAAGTGGTCGCGGCGACGATGTACGCTCGGTGATTGCTGTGCCATTGCTTTCGAGCGACGCACCGCAAGGTGTGTTGATGCTCTATAGCAACGAAATTGGCTTCTTCACCCAAGATCACCTGCGCTTCCTCTCGACGATTGGTGGTGAAGTTTCTTCGGCCTTGCACAACGCCGACCTTTACACCTTGGTGTATGATTCGGCTGACCGGCTCTCTGATGCGATGTGGCAACAACGCGAAGAAGCCAGCAAGACCGCTGCTATTCTCCAGAGTGTTTCGGAAGGGGTTATGGTGCTTGACCACCAAACCGAGAAGATCATTCTGTACAACCCTGCCGCCGAAGATGTGCTGCGGATTCCGCGCTCGGAAGTGATGCACAACAGCTTGCAAGTGGTGGCGGCTCCGCGCAACGAAGAAGAACTCCACGAAGAAGGTCGTTCGTTGCTGCTGTATGCTGGTTTGCACGAAGGCATTCAGGTGGTGCAACGCTCTGAAGGCGTGCATCGCAGCATGATCGAATTGCCAGGCCAATCGATTGCGGCTAACTTTGCCCCAGTGGTTGGCGAAGAAAGCTCACGCTTCGGGGTTGTGGTGGTCTTGCGCGATATCACCCGTGAAGTTGAAGCCGATCGGGCTAAGCGCGACTTTGTGGCGACGGTTTCGCACGAGTTGCGCACGCCGCTTACTCCAATTCGCGGCTTTGTCGATTTGCTCTTGCTGGGTGCGGTTGGCCAACTCTCCGACCCACAACGCGAAATGTTGAATACTGTCAAGACCAATGCAATGCGCATGGTGGGCTTGGTCGAAGACCTGTTGGAAATTGGGCGCTTGGAAGCAGGCAAGATTGTCTTGAACACTGCGCCGAACCAAATCAACCAATTGGTGCGCGATATCGTGGCGACTTGGGGACTTGAGATCGAGAAGAAGAATATGACGCTGAAACTCGAGCTTGACGACACATTGCCATTAATCGAGTATGATAGTAAGCGGATTGGACAGGTCTTGACGAACATGGTTTCGAATGCGATCAAGTATACCTACGCTGGTGGCGATGTGATAATCCGCACCTTCATCAACGAGGACAAGATGATCCAGCTTGATGTCAAAGATACCGGGGTCGGTTTGACAGCCGAGCAACAAAAGAGCATGTTCAAACGATTCTATCGAGCCGATAGTCCCCTACGTGATGAAGTTGGCGGCACAGGCTTAGGGCTTTCCATCGCTAAGTCGTTTATCGAATTGCATAATGGCGATATGTGGGTGCAAAGTGTCTATGGTGAGGGCAGTACATTCAGCTTCTCGCTACCAGAAGTGCAACCACGCCCCGACTTAGGCGAACGTGATGAGGTCTAGCATCGGCAGAACACAGGAGCTTCGATGGGCATGATCAAAATTCTCGTTGCAGACGATGAGCCAGATGTGCTGTTTATGACCAGCTTTAGCCTGCGGAGCCTTGGCGGGTTTGAGGTGATCGAAGCACATAATGGAGCAGAAGCGGTTGAACTAGCCCTTCAGGTCACTCCAGAGTTGCTGGTTCTTGATATTAAAATGCCACGGATGACTGGCTACGAAGCATGTCGTGAGTTGCGCAAGTATCCACAGTTTGCTTCGACACCAATTATTTTGCTATCGGCTAAAGGGCAAAAAACCGAAATTGAGGAAGGCTGGGAATCAGGCGCGACTGAGTATATGCTCAAGCCCTATGCCCCAGCAACACTCATTGGTCGGGTGCGCGAATTGTTGAGTACGCGGGCATGAGTGCAATTTTTATCGAAAATCGGGTCGTGCATTACGAGGTTTTTGGCCGTGGTCAGCCAATTATCTTCTTGCATAGTTGGCTTGGCTCTTGGCGCTATTGGGTTCCATCGATGGAGATGGTCTCCGATCGCTTTCGGGCTTATGCTCTCGATTTTTGGGGTTTTGGCGATTCGGATCGATCGATCGGTACCTACAATATCGATGCCTATGTTGAGCAACTTTTAGCCTTTATGCGCGAATTGGGGATGGTTCGTACCAACCTGGTTGGCCATGGCCTTGGCGGCATGGTCGCAATTCGGGCGGCGGCACAAGCTCCCAATAGTTTTATCAAAGTGATCACCTCGAACATGCCCGTGTATGGCGAGCCGTTGAGCACCTTGGTGAAGCCCAGTACGCTTTCGCGCTTGATGGGCAAATCGAACCCCAATGAAACGTGGAGCAAGCTGCTCAAAAATATCAAAATTGATGATGACACCTATCGCGAAGTGCTGGAAGATACCAACGCTACGTCGGGCGATGTGATTCAGCGGGTGTTTGATTCGGTGCTAGCAGCTGACTTGCGCTCAACCCTGGAAACGCTTAAAACCCCAACCTTGGGCATTTATAGTGGCAACGATCAAATTGTTGCCCGTGATCATGCTCAATTGTTTGAAACTGCGGCGATCGAACACCAAGTGCTGACAATGGAAAATAGTACCCACTTTCCATTCTTGGATGTTAATTCGCAGTTCAATCGTTTGATTCTCGATTTCTTTACCAGTCGCGGCGCAAACACTGTCCAAATCAAGGAAGAGTGGCGACGACGGATCAGCCAATTCGAGTATTTGTAGGCGCTTAAAAACGATGATTCGTAGCAACCGTCACCACGGCTGTGGTTGGCGGTTTTTTTATTTATGTTGGGGATCGGAGCATAGAGCATAGATGGAATGGTTCATTGGGTAAAAACCAATAGTCACCGTCCCTCACCCCCAGCGCCTCTCCCACTGCGGCAGGCTAGGGGAGCACGCCAACCGTGGTTCCCATCTCGCCTCGCGTGCGGGAGAGGGGGCTAGGGGGTGAGGGTATTCTAGCCGTTGCTAATACGATAAACCATTGCACATAGAATATATGGGCTAGGTTTAACGCAGCGGCACAGAGGATCGAAGGATGAGGGATGAAACGATAATTTGTGAAATTCGTGCAATTCGTGGCTAAAAAGCGGATGGCTATGGGCTACCCACATCGGGGATTTGTTGGTCTATTACTCCTATCGCCAAAGATAGCCGATTCTACGGCTTGTCATAGCTTGAACTAGTGCTTTTGGAGGTCAGCAAACCCACCCATGCAAGTGCTTGACATCCTCGCAGGCTGTGCTATCCTGTAGGAATAGAATATATGTTCTATTACGATGATATACTGACGAATGGGGAACCGAGTATGCAAGCCAAACAACAGCTAAAATATGCCTTAGTGGAATACACCACCAACAAAAACTTTTGTAATGTTTACGATGCAATGGGTATTGAGCGGCTTGAATGGGAAGTTGTCAGCTATGATCGGGCACGTCGCGTACATCTTGATCGGGCTAACGCCTACTTGCCAATTTTGCGTTGTAAATTGTTGGTGCACCACACCTTAACTGGGAAGGCTTTTGAGCCAGGTTGGAAGCTTGAAGTATTCGGTGGCTCTGTTCGCGATGATGGAATCGAAAGTCGTTTGTTTAAAGTTGAATGCGATCCTGGCGCTGATCATAAGTTTGCTCGCTTCCCAATTCGCTTATCAATCACGATTGGTCCAGGCAAGCAAACTGCAACTGGTGGGATTGCCCCCGATGGCAAGCCAACCACCCAAATGGCAATGCGCTTCCCTGCCGACGATTGGCTGGGCATTTGCCTCGAAATTCGTGACTTTTTGCAACAGCATCAAGGCCGATTAGAAGCCTATCGCAAATCAACCCAGCGCGAACGGCTGGAAAACCGCCGCAAAGATAGTCCTGCTCACAGCGTTGCCGCTTGAGTATTGATCGATATATGACGAGTTTTTACGTTAAAACGGAGGATCTACTACCATGGCCAAGGATCTCAACAAAGTTCAATTGACTGGACGCTTGGGTGCCGACCCTGAAATGCGCTTTACTCCCCAGGGCACTGCTGTAACCACTTTTCGCGTGGCCTCAAACCGCTCGTGGAAAACTGCTGAAGGCGAACAACGCGAAGATACCGAATGGTTTTCAATCGTCGCTTGGAACAAACTAGCCGAAATTTGCAACCAATATTTGAATAAAGGCACTCGCGTTTATATCGAAGGCCGCTCCCAAACCCGCTCGTGGGTCGAGGAACAAAGCGGTCAAACTCGCTATAAAACCGAGATTGTGGCCAACGATATGATTATTCTCGATGGTCGGCGCGAGGGCATGGCCTACAACGCCGAGGAGCCAGAAGAAGAATGGGCTAACCCACCTGAGCCAGCTCCAGTTGCCCGACCTGCTGCCCGACCTGCCGCCCCTGCTCGCAGCAATGGCAATGGCAATGGTGGGAATACCGCGCCAGCCAAAGCACCAGCTCGTAGCGCCGCGCCAGCCGCAACCCAAACTCGGCCAGCTTCACGCAAGCCAGTCGTAACCGACGAAGACGACTTGCCGTTCTAAATTATTGCTTGGCTCCTGATTGCAACACCACCGTTCCGCACGACGGTGGTGTTTGCTTAAGCTCTATACAATGTGCACAATGCTATTCACAAATTTAACAATTGACAGCCAAGGAAGCGCTTGCATGAGTTGCCACACTATGCCATAATTCAACATCAGATTGTGCAAATTGCTAGAGAGGCGATTTTTAACCAAAATCGTCGCCAAGTTTAGGTATCGATCGTGGCAACTCTATATGAAATTTGGCGCTTGGCCTTACCACCAACAACCAGCTTGCGAGCTGGCGAGGCCAACACCCTTGCAGTGCGGGCAGTTGTGCTGGCACGTCCGACCCAACCAGCGCTGCCCGACCTTGCTGGCTCCGAAGTTGTGCTCGTTAGTACAACCGTCTTGGATTCGTTGCGGCTTTCGTTGGCTCGCTTGATTGAGCGCTTGAACGGGACTTCGGTGCTGGCGGTTGGCCTCACCGGAATGGTTGATGAACGAGCAGTAGCGGCGGCGGAAACCGCTAATATTACCTTGTTTGAATTGCCACATAACGCCGATTTGCGCATGGTACAACGTGAAAGCGAGCGCTTACTTTCCGATCCCGAGGCACAATATGAGCGTCGTGCGGCGCAACTTTATAGTGCTCTAACCACGAATGGCCTGAGTGAAGGCCGCACAACGCTTTTACGCATGCTTGAACTCTGGACTGGCCATAGTGTGGTTTTTCCGGCTGATGCGGGGATGCCCACCACCGTACCAGTGCTGCTTGATGGCCATCGCGTTGGTTTTTTGGGCAGTATTGGCAGCCATCCGTGGGATGCAGGGGCGCTCGAACAAGGCTCAGCCGCATTATCGTTGCTGCTCGATAAAGAACGGGCAATCGAAGCCACCGAGGATCGTTTGCGCGGCAGCGTGCTTGAATCGTTGCTGGCAGGGATTCCCTTGGATGTTCCTGGGCAACGGCGGGCAGCGGAGCAAGGCATTTTGCTCGATTCAGCCTATGCCCTAGCTGCTTTACGCCCGCAAGATTCCTTGCAGATCGATCGGGTGATGGCGGCAGTGCGCCGAGCCTGCGATCGCTTGCGCTATCCAGCGTTTATTGCTGATCACGATGGAATTATTGTGCTGGCCATGCCGATCGATAGCCTTGATAATCCTGAGCAGCGTTTGCGTGAAGTGCATAGTGCTTTGCATGAAGCCAGTTGGGTACTTGATGGCGGCTTTGGCATTGCTTCGGAAAACGGTGCATGGTCGGGGGCTTGGGCCGAGGCAATTGGTGCATTACGGTTGGGCCGCGAATTACTAGGGGCAGGCGTGTTGGCTGGCGGAGCCGAATTAGGCGTTTATCGGCTACTACTGAGTGTGGCAGACTCAGCTCGTGCTAGAATGTTTTATGATCGGACGATTGGCCCATTAGCTGCCCACGATGCCAAACAAGATGGCGACCTGTTGTACACCCTACAAATGTTCTTTGCCTATCTTGGCAACCATAGTCAGGCCGCAGCAGCGCTGCATATTCACCGTAATACCCTCCTCTATCGGCTCGGTCGAATCGAAAATATTACATCGCATCATCTCGACCGTGCGCCTGATCGGTTGGCATTACAGTTGGGTTTAGCCCTTCATCGCATCTATCAGAGCCAAAAGCCTGATCTAAAAAAGGCGTAGAATAGAGGACAATCGAAGGAGCAGGCGCTATCGTGGCGATAGCGTCCAACATTGTTGTACTCGACACACGATTGTTCGGAGGATTGTATGCGGCTCTGGCGTAAAACAGTGGTACGGGCAACGCTCTTGTTCAGTGATTCTGGAGTGATGGTTGAAGCCTACGATGAGTATATGTTTAGTGAAACTTCGCCGCCCTTAGTTGTCGGCAAATATCGCGAAATTCCTGCGCCGCGTGGTGCTGCGGTCTTTGCGATTCAATTTACCCATGTGATCACCGAAATCTTTCAGACACTCCAAACATTTAAACTTCAATATTACTTGCCGCAACAACCTAATTCGTTTTTGGAAGATTATTTGAGCGGCCCAGGAGCTGATGCTGATTTATCGCTGCGGGCAGTCGCAACCGGAGCCGATTCGCTTAATCGTGATCAAAAACGGGTAATTTGTACCTTATTATCGAAAAGTGACCCCCAAGCCTGGGAACGTTCACGCGAATTTCGGCAACTGTTAGAAAAATAGGTGCTGGATGCCATTTGACTGTGGCAGCCAACGCCCTAGCCAAATTGACAATGACCCAAGATTTCACCATAATGGTGCAAGATTCACTCATTGGACAATGGTTTAAACGTTATGGCGCAACCAATAGATTTGCTGGTTTTGGCAGTATCGCGGGTGAAAAAAGGTGTAGCCTTAGCAGGCATGAGCACCGAAGCTCACCCGATTACTGGTCGGGTGTGGATCGATATTGTGCGGGCTGATGGCCCGCTCCAATTGAGCGATCTGACGTTGGCTGATGGTTCGTTGATCAAACCTGGTGATGTCGTGCGTTGGGAAGGCTTGGAGCCGCATCCCCAACCGCCATTTGTTGAACAATGGGCGATCGGCGCTGCGACCAGCAAACAGTTGCTGCGGCATATCACACCAGAACGCTATGCTAAGTTTCTGCCTGAGCATCTTGACCAAGATCCGACGGCAGTGCTCGAACGGCGTGAACGCTCGTTATGCCTCATTCAAGCCCATGAAGTGCATGCGATGTTTGAACGGGAAGAAAAACGCTTCAAAAGCTATATGCTGTTTGATTTGCTGGGCTTGGAAAGCGTTGATGAAACTCCGGTGACTGATGTGGCTTGGCGTGCCTTTGGTCAACAATGGATGCAATCTGAAGGTGTCGATGAATTAGCCTTTGATCCCGATGATTTACAGGCTCGCTTCGGGCCAATTTATCTGGTGATTGGGATTCATGGCCATAGTTTGTTGGTACGTGGAGTTCATACAGTGCCAGCCTATGCCGCTAGGATCGACCCAACTCGGCTGTAAGGGAGGGGCATAATGGCGCTTAAGCCGTTTCGCCTAAAACAATCGACTATCGTGCCACTAGGATTGGCTGAGGTTTGGGAAATTGCGGCTCAAACCAGCAAAGTTAACCACGCCGTTGGCCTACCACCATTAGTTTATAGCGAACGAACCCGCAGCGATGGTGTGCGCGAGGTGGTTGGTAATGCCCGTCAATATGGCCTGCCAGTGCAATGGGTCGAACATCCCTTTGAATGGATTTATCAAAAAGAGCTGCGGGTTGAACGAGTTTTTGAGCATTTCCCCCCATTAGATCGCTTGATCGGTGGCACAATTCTCGTCCCGCATACCTCGATTAGCACTGAAGTTGAAACCTTTGTCGATGTTTTCCCCAAGAATCTGCTGGGCTATCCAGTGGGTTGGTTTGTGGCTAATCAGATGATTACTGGGCAAGCAGCTTTTTTTCGCTCGGTGGCCCAAAAGCCTAATGCAACTAATTATTTCCCGCCAGCTCGCAAAGTTCGCGCCAATCGCAATGTGTTGCAAGAGTTGCGCAATCGGATGCGCGATTTACCTTGCGATCAGCAATTAATCGATCGTTTGTTTGAGCTGATTCAAACCCAACGCGATGAAGATGTTGCGACCATGCGGCCATTTGTGTTGGCGGATGCTTGGGGTGCTGAACGAATCAGCTTATTACGGGTCTTTTTATATGCTACTTGGACGGGCCTGCTCGATATGAATTGGGATGTGTTGTGTCCCAATTGTCGGGTTGCCCGCGAACCCTCGCCGCATTTACGCGACCTAACGGCAACCGCCCATTGTGAAGTATGCAATATTCGCTACGATCTCAATTTTGATGAGTATGTTGAATTGCGTTTTTCGGTCAATCCCAAGGTGCGCAGTGCTAGTAATGCAACCTTCTGTGCGCTTGGCTCGCCAGCCTTGAATGAGCATATCGTTGCCCAAGCACGCCTCAAACCCAACGAACAGCGTGAATTAATGGTTCAGCTTGGCCCTGGTGGCTATCGCTTACGCATGTTGGGGATTGAGCAACGCTGCACGATTCAAGCCCAAGCTGCTGGCGCAACCAATGCCATAATCAATCTAACCGCGACTGGCCCAGATCAAGCGGCATTAACGTTGGCACTTGAACCTACAACCCTGAATGTGCATAACACCACCGATCGCGAACAACTGTTGATTATCGAGCACGATGCCTGGGGGGTTGGTCGGGTCAGCGCCTCACTAGTTTCGACCTTGCCCGAATTTCGATCGTTGTTCTCATCGGAAGTGCTAGCACCTGGCTTGGGCTTGGCAATCAAAAATCTGACAATCTTATTTAGTGATATTAAAAATTCAACCCCGATGTACGAGCAGCATGGCGACTCAAGCGCCTATGCCATGGTTCGCGACCATTTCGATGTGCTATTCAAGGCGATTGAACAGCACAATGGCTCGATTGTAAAAACGATTGGTGACGCAGTGATGGCGGTGTTTGCCAGCCCAAACGATGGCGTTGCGGCGGCCTTGGCAATCCACCATAATATGCAGCAAGCCAACCAAGCCCGCCCTGAACGCCCACCAATCGTAATCAAAATTGGGTTGCATACAGGAACTTGTATTGCGGTTAATGCCAACGAAGTGCTTGATTACTTTGGCACAACCGTCAATGCTGCGGCGCGTGCTCAAGGCCTGAGTGTTGGCGATGATGTGGTCTTGACTTCTGATGTGATGGAATCGGCAGGGGTGCGGGCAATACTTAGTCAACATAATCTGCTAAGCGAACCTTTTACTCACAATCTCAAAGGCATATCGCAGGTGTTTACGCTCTATCGGCTGATGCCAATGGCTCAGCGCGAGCATCGGGCATAGAATATGGCTATCGGCTGTAGGCTTTAGCTAGCGGAATATGTTCGTGATATTTGTACAATTCGTGGCAAAAAATACCTTGATGTTCTTCGCTGCATCTATAACAAAATCCCCATGCTGCCCAAAAACAGCATGGGGATTGTTGGTTTTAGCGCTTAGGCAGTTTTTGCCAATTGGCGCAGTACGGTATGGAGAATCCCGCCGTTCTTGTAGTATTCAACTTCAACGGGGGTATCGATCCGCACGACGGCTTGGAAACTAAGTTCGCTGCCATCGGGGCGTACTGCCCGCACGGTCAATTCTGAGCGAGCTTGTAAATCGTCGTTGATGCCTTCAACCGAAAAGCTTTCATCGCCCTTCAAGCCAAGGCTAGCCGCCGATTCGCCAGCGCGATATTGCAATGGCAACACGCCCATCCCGACCAAGTTCGAGCGGTGAATCCGTTCGTAGCTTTCGGCGATAACGACTTTTACGCCCAAGAGATAGGTGCCTTTAGCGGCCCAGTCGCGTGAGCTACCAGTGCCATATTCCTTGCCAGCCAAAATCACCAACGGCGTGCCGCTAGCTTGATAGGCCATCGAGGCATCGTAGATCGATTGTTGCTCGCCAGTTGGGAAGTAGAGCGTATAGCCGCCTTCAACCCCATTCAGCAACAAGTTTTTCAGGCGGATGTTGGCAAATGTGCCACGCATCATCACTTCGTGGTTGCCACGGCGTGCGCCATACGAGTTGAAATCTTGAGGATCAACGCCATTATCAATCAAATATTTAGCGGCTGGGCTATTTTTGGCGATCGAACCTGCTGGCGAGATGTGGTCGGTGGTTACCGAATCGCCCAACAAGGCCAAAACCCGTGCGCCCGTGATATCGCCGATTGGCGCTGGCTCAGGCTGCAAATCTTGGAAGAATGGCGGGTGTTGGATATAGGTCGAGTCGTTGTTCCAAGCGTAGATGTTGCCAGTTGGCGCTTGCACGCGTTTCCAAGCATCGCTGCCAGCAAAGACGTTGCCATATTGTTGGGTAAACATTTCAGGCTTGATCGCTTTGCGCACGGTTTCTTGAATTTCGCTTTGGCTTGGCCAAATGTCGCGCAAGTAAACCGGATTACCTTCTTTGTCGTTGCCCAATGGCTCGGTTGCCAAATCGAGATTGATTGTGCCCGCCAAGGCATAGGCTACGACCAATGGTGGCGAGGCTAAGTAGGCAGCCTTGACCAATGGATTGATCCGGCCTTCGAAGTTGCGGTTACCGCTCAACACGGCGGCTGCAACCAATTCGCCTTCTTGCACGGCGGCGGCGACTGGTTCAGGCAATGGCCCGCTATTGCCGATACAGGTGGTACAGCCATAACCAACAACGTGAAAGCCCAGCGCTTCAAGTGGCTCGATCAATTCGGCTTGTTCGAGGTAGCTGGAAACCACCCGTGAGCCTGGGGCCAAACTGGTTTTGACGTAAGGAGCAACAGTCAAGCCTTTTTCGACGGCCTTTTTGGCCAACAAACCAGCACCCAACATCACCGATGGGTTTGAGGTGTTGGTACAGCTGGTAATCGAGGCAATCACGACTGCACCATGGCCAATCGTGGCTGAGTGACCGTTATTTTGCACCGTGGCAGTGTTTTCGGCCTTCTCAGTTGATAAGGCAAAACCACGCTCAGCGATTGGTGCGGTCAACGATTTTTGGAACGATGCTTTGGTGTTTTGTAATTCGACCCGATCTTGCGGGCGCTTGGGGCCAGCAACGCTGGGCACAATCGTCGAAAGATCTAAATGCACAGTGTCGGTGTATTCAGCTTCAGGCGAGTTAGCATCAAGGAACAAGCCTTGAGCTTTGCTGTAAGCTTCGACCAAATCGGCCAATTCATCCGAGCGGCCAGTGCTGCGCAAGAAGTGAATGGTTTCTTGATCGACCGGGAAGAAGCCCATGGTTGCGCCATATTCGGGAGCCATGTTAGCAATCGTTGCGCGGTCTGAGAGTGCCATATTAGCCACGCCTGGGCCATAGAATTCGACGAACTTGCCAACCACGCCTTTTTTGCGCAGCAACTCGGTGACGGTCAAGGCCAAGTCGGTGGCGGTCGCGCCTTCAGGCAATTGGCCAGTTACTTTGAAGCCAATCACTTCTGGCAAGAGCATGTAGATTGGCTGACCAAGCATCACGGCTTCGGCTTCGATCCCGCCAACGCCCCAGCCAACCACGCCAAGGCCGTTGATCATGGTGGTGTGCGAGTCGGTACCAACCAACGAATCGGGCAGAGCTACCAATTCGCCTTCTTCGGTGAAGACTTGAACAACTTTTGCCAAGTATTCAAGGTTGACTTGGTGCACAATCCCGGTTTCGGGCGGCACGACGCTGAAGTTATCGAAGGCTTGCTGGCCCCATTTCAAAAACTCATAGCGCTCGGCGTTGCGTTCAAATTCGCGCTCGGCATTGAAGAACAAAGCCATTTTTGAGCCAAATTGATCGATTTGCACCGAGTGGTCGATCACCAAATCGACCGGAACTAGTGGATTAATTCGTTGAGGATCGCCACCTTGCTGTGCCATCGCAGCCCGCATTGCGGCCAAATCCACTACTGCCGGAACACCCGTGAAATCTTGCAAAATTACGCGGGCTGGCTTAAACGGAACTTCAATTTTTTCGGGGTTGGCGGCATTCCAACGCGCCATATTCTCAACATCTTGTTTGGTTACGGCAAAACCATCGTTGTTGCGCAGCATAGCTTCCAACAACACCTTGATTGAGAACGGCAATTTAGAGACAGCGGCAATCCCATCTTCTTCGAGTTTGTTGAGCCGATAGTAAACCAACGACCGATCACCGACGGTCAACGTGGCTTTGGCCCCAAAATCATCTTGGCGTTTGTGCGTCATCGCAACCTCTCTAGGCACTAATGGGTCATCCCAAGCATCAGGACATGCTGGGTCTAGAACAATTGCTTGTTTCTAGTTCTAGCTCCTATGGTACTCGCCGCCTGCCGTTCCTGCAACTAGAGAGACCCTTGGCTTAACATAGGCTTTATCTATGCTTAATCGTTGTTGTAATAGATATTTCTTTGAGCATTGATTCATCAAGAATATGAAGAGCCGGAACCACGAAGGACACCAAGAGCGCGAAGGGTTCTTATGCATAGATTTGTTCATTTCATCCTTCATCCTTTCGGTTGCTCTGTGCCTCTGCGTTAAATTTAATCCTGACTTCTACCCGACCCGATACTTTCATCCCTCATACGTTTCTCTAACCCTTTGTTCACCACCCTTCCGTCCCGCCTCAAGGCGGGAGACGCAGGGGTTTTCATCCCCTGCACCCCTAATATTCATGCTGTGGATTATTATTATTGATTCCATTCCCCATCCTTCGGGTGCTTCGCGTCCTTCGCGGTTGCTGGGGTGGCTGATCCTATCTTTACTCTCTGCGCATCTGCGTTAAATTTGTTTCTGATTCTTACTCGATACGCTTTATCCCTCATAATTCATCCTTCATAATTAAATTTTGGGCTAGCAAGGATGTGCTATGATGAAGCTGCGCTGTTTTGTGTGAAGGAAATGCATTCGCCGTTATGTATGCCCAGGTTGCGCTCAATGCCTATTTGCCCGATAACCCCGAGGCGATTTTGACCTATGCCGTGCCGCCGCATCTCCGACCTTTGCGTGTAGGTGCGTTGGTGTGGGTTCCGCTTGGGCCGCGTCGCGTGCAGGGCGTGGTTTTAGAATTTAGCACTCAACGGCCTCAAGGTTTTGTGGTGCGCGATATTTTAGAACACGCCGACCCCGAAGCGATTGCCGCCCCAGCCCAATTGGCCTTGGCGCAGTGGTTTAGCCAATCTCAAGCCGTGCGTTTGTGGGACGCTGTGCAATTGACCATGCCGCCAGGGGTGAAGCAAGAAATTGAGCGCACTTGGCGGCCAACTGAGCATGGCCAGAAGATCGAACTTGGCACGCTCGACGAACGCGAACGAGCAATTTTGTTTCATTTACGGCGGGTTGGCGAGCAAAGCGAACGGCAGCTACGGGTCGATTTACGTGGCTCAGACGCTGATCTGCGGCGTAGCTATACCGAATTGCATGAACGTGGATTGATCGCCTTGGGTAGTTTGGTTTCGCGACCAGCGGCCAAGCCCAAACGTGAATGGAGTGCCCAGCCAACCAGCGCCACTCCAGCCGAAGCCTTGGCTGAGTTGAGCAAAGCGCCACGCTTGGCGGCAATTTTTCAGGCGATTTTAGAGCAAGCAGTAGATGGCGAACCAGTGCTATTGCCTGAGTTGCGTGATGTTGGCGCAAGCTTGAGCCATTTGCGTAGTTTGGCCTTGCGCAATTTGATTCAGCTGGAGCAAATTGAGGTGCGCCGTGACCCGCTGCTTGGGCGCATCCCACCCTTGGAGTTTCCGCCCGAACTAACGCTTGAGCAAGAACGTGGTTGGCGGCAGATTGTCGCGGCCCAAGATACAGCAAGTCGCACAGGCAAGGCTAAACCAATTTTGCTGCATGGCGTGACGGGTAGCGGCAAAACCGAGCTATATCTACGGGCAATTGGCCGAGCCTTACGCAATGGTGGCCAAGCCTTGGTGCTCGTGCCCGAAATCGCCCTGACAACCCAGCTGGTGCGCCGTTTTGCTGCCCGCTTTCCGCAACAATTGGCGGTGTTGCACTCCGAATTGAGCGTTGGCGAGCGCTACGATGAATGGCGGCGTTTGCGGCGTGGCGATGCCCAAGTGGCCATTGGCTCGCGTTCAGCAATTTGGTCGCCCATGAGCAAATTGCAGCTAATTATTGTTGATGAAGAACATGAACATTCCTTCAAGCACGAAGCCACGCCCTACTACCACGCCCGTGATTTGGCAGTGAAATTGGCCGAATTGGCTGGAGCCGTGTTGATTTTGGGCAGCGCCACACCCTCGCTAGAAACAGCCTACGCCGTGCAGATCAACAAATATGAAGTGTTGGAATTGCACGAACGGGTTGGGCGCAAAACGGTGGCGGGGGTCACCAAAGCAGATCCCATCCCCATGCCGCCAGTACAAATTGTGGATATGCGCAGCGAACTCAAGGCGGGCGTGCGTTCGATGTTTAGTCGTCCCTTGCAAAGCGCGATTCAACGCACCCTCGATAAGCGCGAACAAACGATTTTATTTTTGAATCGACGCGGGATTGCCTCGTTTGTGATGTGTCGCGATTGTGGCACGACGATTCAATGCCCACGCTGTGCCGTAGCCTTGGCGGTGCACGCAACTGCGGGCGACGCGGCTGCGCCAGCAACCCTGCGCTGCCATTATTGTGGCCATGTTGATTGGGTTCCGCGTAATTGCCCAAGCTGTTTCAGCACCCGCATTCGTGATTTTGGGGTTGGTACGCAGCGGGTGGTCGAAGAAGTCAAATTGCTCTATCCCCAAGCACGGGTGATGCGCTGGGATCGCGATGTGACTGGGCGTAAAGGCTCGCACGAAGCGTTGCTGAACCAATTTACCCAACACGAAGCCGATATTTTGGTGGGAACTCAGATGGTTGCCAAGGGCTTTGATTTGCCGTTGGTGACCTTGGTTGGAGTGATTACCGCCGATACTGCGCTGAATTTGCCCGATTTTCGCTCGGGCGAGCGCACATTTCAATTATTGGCTCAAGTGGCGGGGCGAGCAGGGCGGCGGGCCGGCGGCGGTCAAGTGATTATCCAAAGCTATAATCCTGAACATTATGCGATTCAGGCCGCCGCCCAGCACGATTATCGTCAATTTTACCGCGAAGAAATTGCCTTTCGCCGCACCGCCCACTATCCACCATTCAGCCGCTTGATTCGCTTTATGACCCAATCGCCATCGAACAAAACCGTTGAGCGGGTTGTGCGCCAATTCGATACCCAATTGCGCGAGGAGCTAGAACGGCGGCGCATTCGCGATTGGGCGATTATTGGGCCATCGCCAGCCTTTTTGCAAAAAGTGCGCGATCTCTATCGTTGGCATATTTTGGTGCGTTTGCCCGACCCCACTGATTTATTGCACGATTTAAAAATTCCCTCAGGCTGGACGATCGATGTTGATCCGGTTAGTTTATTGTGATCCACAAAGCGCACGAAGAACACAAAGAATATATAAACGGTTATCCTTCGTGCTCTTCGTGTTCTTCGTGGATCAATCACATGAGATCTGATCACTCACCAAAACGGCTTTGCGGCGGGTAAATAGCTTGGCAAGTTGCAGCACCAGCCAAATCAATAAGGCCAGCACAGCGATTAGCGCATATTCAATTACTGGAATTCGCACAATTTCATCGATTTTATCCCAGCCACGCCAGGTGTAAATGCCAATCACCAACGCGAGATAGCCGCCGCCTAAGACCCAACGCCACGCCTTGCTCAAGCCCAAGCCATGCATTTGGGTGATGACGAAAATGCCGAAAAAGCCAAAGAAGAACATCGGCCAGAAGCCAGTTGGGCCAGCTTGAACGAAAGCCACCATCGTGCCGTGAAATAGCACCATCACTTCTTGGGCCAACATCCACCAGCGATTGACGTGGATGCGGGTGAGAAATAGGCTGCCTTGGAGCAACAAAAAGAACATATAGATGAAACCAACCAAATGGCCGCTGCTGGTTTCCATCGGGTGATACCAGAAGGTGTAAATCGCTGCCCATGAGAAAACATAGCCATGATATTGGCGGGCTGCGCGGCCAATTTCCTTGCCGATCGGCGCACGCTTGCCCATAAACAAACCACGGCGGCTGTTTTCCATCAACAAAATCCAGACCAGCATGACAATTACTGAGCCTTGCGAGCTGAAGATCGACACATCTTGGGCTAGTCCGTCGTACCAAAAATGGGTTTGGATGAAATGCAAAATGATGAAGAGCGCATTTGCCCCAAGTGCTACCCAATTGATCGTTTGCAAGCCCTTGGTATATTTTTTGACTCGCGTTTGAGCGTAGTAAATTGCGCCCCAAATTGTTAGTTGATGCAACAAATAGCCGCCCCAAGCAGTTATCCGCGACCAAAGCGTTGGGTTGGGCAATTGCCAATAATACCAACTTGCGCCTTGATCGGGCAGCTTTTCGATCGCGTGTAAGCGCTGACCAGCCCACCAAATCAGTGCGGTAAAGCCAAAACTGAATAAAATTCCCAGCCAAAGTGCCGTTTGGGCTGAACGCGGCTGCGACTGATCAAGCGACGATTGCATACAAAACCCCTTTATACAAGTTAGAAATCAAAAGGCAAAAGGCAAAATGGCTCACAAGCAAGTAAGAATTTAACGCAGAGGCGCAGAGCATAGGAGGGGCTATAGACTAGCGGAAGATTTCTATGATTTCCATGATCTCATGGTCTATAGTCCAAAACCTATAGCCAAATTTCTCTCTGCGCCTCTGCGTTAACAACTTGGCACTGAAATCTATGCTCTATGTTCTATGTTCTTTGCTCTAACTCCATCTACGAAACAGCTTGCTATTTGGATTGAACAATGCCATGATAGGCTTGAAATGAATTAGCAACGCAATAGTCGCTTCTTGGTATAATGGGGCGCACCAAGGCCGAGGCACATATGCGAAAATCGTCAACCAATCGGCTACTCCTATGGGTAGCAATCGCAATCGTTTTGTGGGTGGTAATCCGACGAACTTCAATCGTCATTGTCGTTCCAGTAAGTGGGTTTGGTTTTCTGGGGTTTCTGGTGGCGAGTGTGATCTTGGTCTGGTGGCTTTTACGAAAAGTGTTTTGAACTCAATGGCAAGGGAGCCATCGACGGCAATGTCGCCGCTTCAAGCATTAATAACTTCAATGAGGTTTGATCATGCATCGCATTGCCGTTTTAACCAGTGGTGGCGACTCCCCAGGGATGAATCCCGCAATTCGTGCAGTCACGCGGACTGCACTCCATGCAGGTTGTGAAGTGTTTGGCGTGTATCGAGGCTATGCTGGCCTCATTCAAAATGATATGCGTCGGCTTGAATATAAAGATGTTGGCGGCATTATCCAACGTGGTGGCACAATGCTGCTCACCGCCCGCTCGCCCGAATTTATGACTCCCGCTGGCCGTGAAAAAGCCATGGAGAATTTGCGCTGGCATGGCATTGAAGGCTTGGTGGTAATTGGCGGCGATGGTTCGTTGCGTGGGGCCGCTGCCCTAACCGCCGAACATGGCCTGCCCACAATCTGCTTACCAGGCACAATCGATAACGATATGTATGGCACTGATATGAGCATTGGTGCTGATACGGCGCTCAACACGGTGCTGGAAGCAATCGATAAAATTAAAGATACCGCTTCATCACACCAACGCGCTTTTATCATCGAAACCATGGGTCGTCACTCAGGCTATTTGGCCTTGATGGGCGGCTTGGCTGGCGGCGCTGAGGCAATTCTGATTCCCGAAATTCCCGATACCACAATTGAAGATGTGGTTGAAGTGATCAAGCGTTCGTTTCGCAAGGGTAAAACCAACTGCGTGATTGTGGCAGCCGAAGGGGCGCATTTGAACGCCCAAACCATCCAAGACCAAATTAACCAAATCGATGCTGAGGAAAGCGGTTTTAGCTTTAGCTTCCGCACGCGGGCCACAATTTTGGGTCATATTCAGCGTGGCGGTTCGCCCTCGGCCTTTGATCGTACTTTGGCAACCCGGCTTGGTTCGGGCGCGGTCGAGTTTTTGCTATCAGGCAAGAATGGTGGTTTGGTTGGCATGCAATCACGCAAATTAACCGTCACACCCTATGATGAGGTGCTGGCGAATCCCAAAGTGCTTGATGCCAAGCTCTACGAACTTTCAAAAATTCTTGATCGCTACTAAAGAACAAAGAGCATAGAACATAGAACAGAGCGATCATGAGGACTTAATTGATCCGACGAGCGAAAAGAGCATAGATGAATGTTGTTCTATGCTCTTTGTTCTATGTTCTTATGCACAAAGGTACTGGCTATGCAACGCCCAACCTTTATTCCGCCGAACCCGACTGAGCCACCAACCATGCGTGGCCCACGGGTTACCACAGCCGCACCAATGCCCCGTGCGCCGCTGCCAATTACCCGACCGCTGACTCCCAACGAATTTAACACTGCCTTGGTGCATTTGTATCGCGGCGAATTGACCCGCGCCAACACCTGGCGGGTGCGGCTCGATGGCACAACCAACTGGGCCGTGCTCACAACTGGGGCGACGCTTTCGTTTGCCTTCAGCAGCCCCAGCAATACCCCCGTGATGATCCTGCTCAATTCGTTGTTGATTATGTTTTTCTTGTTTATCGAGGCGCGGCGCTATCGCTTTTACGATTTGTGGCGGACGCGGGTGCGGGTGATGGAAACCGAATTTTTCGCCGATATGCTCGCGCCTGAGCCAGATAGCGATACTGGCGGGCCACATTGGCGCGAACTGTTGGCCCAAGATTTAATGGAGCCACACTTTAATATTAGCCTGCTCGAAGCCATGAGTCGGCGTTTGCGGCGCAATTATGTGTGGATTTTTGCCCTGCTGGCGTTGAGCTGGGTCACCAAAGTGGGCATTCATCCTACAATTGCCCAATCGTTTGGTGAGGTGTATGATCGGGCGGCGGTAGGCCCGTTGCCAAGTTGGTTTATGCTCTTGTTTGGGGCGGCCTTCAATGGCGGCTTAGTCTGGCTAGGTTGGCTAGGCGAGCAATCACAAGAATCAAGTGGCGAAATTCTGAGCCGTAACGAAGCCCGCGATAAAATGGGCAGCGGTACGGCCAACGAATAAACGCCCAATCAGTGGAGTTCTACATGTCACGGATTGTGATCAAAAACGGCTGTATCATCGATCCAGCCCGCAAAACTGCGACCGTCGGGGATTTGGTGCTGGAAAATAATCGGGTACGCGAGGTTATCGAGTTGGCCATGGCTCCCGATTCCTATGGCGATGATGTTGAGTTTATTGATGCTTCGGGCTGTTTTGTGACCCCTGGCTTCATTGATATTCACACCCACTTGCGCGAACCAGGCTTTGAAGGCAAGGAAACGATTGCCACCGGTATGGATGCAGCGGTGCGCGGTGGCTATACCACGATTTGCCCAATGCCCAACACCAATCCTTCGCTCGATTCGGCTCCGCTGATTCGCCAACAATTTGATATTGCCGCCCGCCATGGGCCAATTCATGTGCTGCCAATCGGTGCAGTGACGCTTGGGCGTGAAGGCAAGGTATTGGCTCCCTTGGTCGAGTTGGCCGAAGCTGGCGCACATGGGTTTAGTGATGATGGCTCGCCCGTGTGGGATGCCCACATCATGCGTCAAGCCCTGTTGTATAGCAAAATGACTGGCCGCCCCGTGATGAATCACTGCGAAGATTTGAGCATCGTGCGCGGCGCTCCAATGAACGAAGGTGCGGTTGCCACCCGTTTGGGTTTGAGCGGTTGGCCGGCTGCTGGCGAAGAGGTGATGATTGCCCGTGATATTGCTTTGGCTGAAGAAACAGGCGGGCGTTTACACATCTGCCATGTCAGCACCGCTGGCGGGGTGGAATTGATTCGGGCAGCTAAGGCTCGTGGCGTGCGCGTGACTGGCGAAGTTACGCCGCACCACTTGACTATGACCGATCGCTGGGTGCTGGGCAGTATGGAGCCATGGGATGGCAAAGGCCCATACGATCCTTCGCAATTAGCACCTTACGATACCCGTACTCGTGTCAGCCCACCCTTGCGCACCAGCGAAGATGTGGCGGCGCTGATCGCAGGCTTACGCGATGGCACGATCGACGCAGTAGCCACTGACCATGCGCCGCATACCCATGTCGATAAAGAATGTGAGTATGGCTTTGCCTCCCCAGGTTTCACTGGCTTGGAACTAGCCTTGCCCATGGTGTTGACCTTAGTTCAGACCATGCAGATCGATATTGTCGAATTAATTTCGCGGATGACAATTGGCCCAGCGGCAATTATCGATGTGCTGCCAATTTCGTTGGGGCCAAACGACCCCGCTACCTTGACGATTTTTGATCCAGCAGCAATTTGGAAGGTAACTCCAGAAGCCTTGGCATCGAAAGGCAAAAACAGCCCCTTGATGGGTCAAGAGATGCGCGGCCAAGTGATGTTGACCATGATGGAAGGCCAAATCGTCTATCGCCGTGAGCAGTTTGGTGAATCCAGTCGCCGCGAGCATGGTGGGGCCGTCGGCAAACTCAGCGGCGTATTCGACGAAGAAGAGTAATTTTTAGAGGTAAGGGATTAAAATCGAGGTTATTACCGCTACGGTGCAGAGGATGCTGAGTTTGAGGTATTCTCACACTCAGTCCTCTGTCCGCTGCGGGACTAGCCTGTACATAATGATTTTCTTGGCCTTTTGCTTGTACCTGTCCCCAACAACCAATCCCTGATCCCTGGTCAATCAAGGAAATGTACTCGCCATAGTCACCAAACTGCCCAATAAAATCAGCAATAATGCCACAATATAGCCCAGCACAGCCAGATTGAAGGCCAAACCACGGCCAACTTGATACCAGCGATACTGTTTTTGGGCTTTGGCAGCACGTTGCGTCCATTGTAAAATCTGGGGAATCAGCGGCAGCGCTTGATCAAAAAGTTGTTTAACTGCTAGCTCTGGCTGCGATCCATCGACTTCGACTGAAGCTAAGCGATGTTCTTCAACATATTCGCCTGGAGCCAACCACTCGCCAGTTTTGGCATCGCCAACAAAGCGGTTGCGATAGCGCACCGCTCTACAAAACAAACGAAATTCAAGCGTATTGGCGTTAATCGCCAGCATAAATGTGCCAATGAATGGTTTTAGCGCAAAAACTTTGGTGGTGAGATGATCGCGTACAATGATTGGGACAATGACTGAATAGCGATCAGCCTGAATTTTGGCATGGGGAATTTCGGTGCAATGCTCAAGGTGATCGGCTCCCAAGGCTTGCATAAAGTGAGGTAAGTGTAGCTCGATTAATGGGCGCACAATCCGCGCAGTGGCCCGACTATGTAGATCGCTCTCAGTTTGGCGAATGCGCTCGATCTGCTGCTCTAAACGCCAGCGTAAAATCCGTGCTCGTTCCATAGCAACCACCTAGTTGATGGAAGTTTGCTAGCTGATAGCTCGTTTACGGTCAGCTAAACGCTGCTCGATCTCTCGATCTGCGACAATTTGGTCGGCCTCAAAATAGACTTGAGCCACAATCAACCAAGCCCAAAACAGACAGCTCATCAAGAGCCATAATGCCGCCAGCAGCCACCACACCGCCACTGCTGGAATATGGGTCAATTGCCAGAGCCACCAAGCTGCTCCCATTGCTGGTAGATATACTGGCAAGGTCACTAACCGCGCACTGAAATAGACCCAACGACCATTGCTGCCAAGCGCTCGCCGAAAACTGGCGCGACCTAAGGCTTTTTCGACAGCCCCATCGCGGGCAAAAAAAAGCTTGCTCACTGGCGAGAAACTGCCCAAGAAACTAACCCCAAACAGCGTGCCAAAAATGATTAATGTTATGCTGGTGGCAATGCTGTTGTTGTCGCCCACGATAAATGGCAGAATTGCGCAAAACAGGAACGTCGCGGCAACCAACTGCGGGAAAATAAAATAAACAAAATCCATCACAGTTGCCAACAAGCCCATTACCGCTTTATCGCCAAATTGTCGCCACGCAGGCAAGGGCAGTCGATAGCCGCGCGAGCTATTATCAAGATGCTCAATTACCAAACCTTGAGGCCAAATTACCCCAAACATGCTTGAACCAAGCAAGCCACCCAGCGCAACTTTGGGCAACCACATCCGGTCGCTCCAAACAATTCGCAGGGCGGTTTGTAATGCTCGCAATGGCTGAAATCGTTCGACTGCCACGTTTGTTTCCTCTATGCTTCCAGACTGCGCCGAATCAAGTCAAGCGCGGCAGTGGCGATAAAGCCCAAGGCATCGTCACTTTTCAACTCGACGCGACGGGTGAAGCTGCGTTGCAAATCTTTGCCAACCAAGACAATGCAGACATCGGTAAAGCCATCGGCTCCAACTTGGGCTGGCACGGCGGCAATTCCATAGCTGGCCTGCCAATTGTTGCGCACAGTGTTGGCCCCAGCAATTGCCAACGATTCAGCAGCCTCGCGATCAACCGCTTGATCGAGGGGATGAATCGTCACGCCACGCAAGGCTTGCACTAAATCTGGTTTGGCTGAACGCAATGCATTGAAGATTGGTGCGCCGCGTAAGCCTTCATAAATTGCCACGCTGGCGGAGCGATTGGTCAAACGCCGCAGTACATGCGCTGCCAAGCCATCACGATCCATCAAAAAGCGCTCAAGCCGCCGTTCAACTTCCGCCGCGCAAGCCTCGATATCAGCCTCAACTTGGGCTGGATCTTCACCTTGGGCCGAGATTCGCACTTCGTATTGGGCGGCTTTGGCCGAAATTCCCACCGTTGGATAAGAAGCTTGCATCAGATCAGCAATGATTTCGCCAGCCTCGGCCTCACTTGTGCCGCTGAGCCAAATCGAACGCACCAACAAGACTGATTTTAGCCCGCGCTCGTTGCGCAAAAATGGCAGTAACTCAGTTTCGACCAAAAATTTCATCTCGCTGGGCACACCTGGAAACACCATCAAGGCTCGTGAGCCTTCGTCGATGATGAATGAGGGTGCTGTGCCACGCGCATTGGGCACTGGTCGAGCGCCCATCGGCACAAAGGCTTGCTGGCGGTTGCTCTCGCTCATCGTGCGACCAAACGAACGAAAGCGAGCGGCGATCCCATCAAACAGATCTTGGTGGAATTCCAAGGGGCGCTGGGTTGCCTGGGCCACGGCTTCGCGCGTCAGATCATCGGCAGTTGGGCCAAGCCCGCCTGTGCATAGCACCAATGGGCTGCGTTGCCAGGCCGCCGCGATCACCTCGGTGATTGCGCCAATATCGTCGGCGACCAAGGTTACGCGTTGCACCTCGACCCCAACCGTGGCCAAAGTCCGAGCCAGCCAAGCGCTATTGGTATCGACGGTTGTGCCAAGGGTCAGTTCAGTGCCGATGGCAATTAATTCAGCTTGCATTGTGCTACTCGCTAGGCAATCGTCGTTTGATCAGGGGCGGGCACACGTTCGTGGAATTCAGTCCATAATTCTTTTTCACGTTGAGCAATCGCCGCCTTGGCCGAATCGATTGCGCCTTTGACGCTAACTTGCAGCGAACCAAGTGCACCTTCTTCTTCGTCGCGGTTGTTGAGCACATAGGCAACTGCCAAGCCAGCACCAATGCCGAGAACCAAGCCAAACACAAATTTCATGGGCGTTTTCCTCAAACTAGCAGAGCAATTCTGGGGATATTATACGGTGGAATGAGGCTTAAAACAATGCAGCGCCCGAAGGCGCTGATCGTGTGGAGCGGGAAACGAGACTCGAACTCGCGACCTTCTCCTTGGCAAGGAGACGCTCTACCAACTGAGCTATTCCCGCGATTTAGTTGTGAGGAGTGGTGGGGACGGAGAGACTCGAACTCTCACGTCTAGGACACTTGCTCCTAAGGCAAGCGCGTCTGCCAATTCCGCCACGTCCCCGTAGCGAGGGAGAGTATAGCATAGCTGGTGCAAAATTGCAAATTGGATTCTCCATTACCTCAAAATTTATTGCAAAGACCTTATTTTGGCCTGATTGCGAGGTGTAGGCAATCCACAAATTGAACTTTAGGGGGTGCAGGGGGATGAAAACCCCCTGCGTTTCCCGCCGGTGGCGGGACGGAAGGGTGGCGAAACAATTGAAATCATTACTCGATCTCAACCGTGCCCAATTCGATGTAGTTGGCCCTATGCTGGGCGGTGCTGGCTGTCACGGGCAAGCGCTGAGCCGCAACCTCGGTAATTGTTGGATCATACCAGCCGAGCACGACCAAATAGCGGCCTTTGGCAAGATTTTTGGGCAAGGGCACAGAAACTTGATCATGAATCGCTTGATTGGCCTGCCAGCGACTGGTTGGCAAACCACCATTGAGCGGCATCGTATCAACTTGGGCAGCAACTGGTGCACCCAACGCTGGCACTAAATGAATAAATAAACGATAATCTTTGACTAAAACGTTGTTGGTGCGCCAAGCCAGTTGCACAGGCAATGTGCCACCTGCCTGATAGCCATCAGCCCAAGCTTGAAATTGGTAGCCCTCAAGTTGTAAGCTATTATCCCAGGTTGCAGTCGCCGATTTGGGAATGGGCCATGTGCCTACCAGCGCCAAATTTTCGACTTGCATTGGCCGTGGAAAGCTCTGACACAAAATCCGCAATGCATTAAATTCCCAATAGGGTAAATCGGTGCAACGCCATTTATCATTTAAATCAGCAGTCAGAAAATTAATCCCAACTTTGCCCATATCATCTTGGGGATATTGCGGGTTAGGCGGATCGATCGCTTTGGCATTTTCGGGTGCAATCAACAGCCAGCCACGGCGTTGGCCTGCCAATAACGCAGCATAATCATTATCAAACTCGCCTTGATCATAGCCAATTGCGCCGATGCGCCCAAACCCACGCGCAATAGGCAACGCATCGGGTGTAACACGACTGGCATAATATTGATACAAGGTTGCAATATAGGGAGGTTGCACGATGATCACATCATCAGGGGCAACATGCTCAGCCAAACTTTGGACGGCCCCACGATAATCTTCCTTGACCGCGTTGCCGCTCCAAATGCCATAAGGCTGCTGAAACACCAACCAAGCGCTTAACCCTGTAATCGCCACGATACTGCCAGCACTTAGCCAGCGTTGTTGAGCAATACCAGCCAAGCCTAAGGCCAAAATCAAGCAAAATAGCGGCAAGCTAAAACTGAGATAGCGTGGCTCGTAGAGCGGCGAGCCTGCTGCCAATACCGCCAAAAAGAGCAGCGTGGGCAAGAGCCACAAGCTTAAAATAATGTTTCGCCGTGGATGGCTCCATGTCAGCCATAAACCGCTGGCGAGTGCTAAACCCACAGGCAACAAACGCCAAGTTAAATCGCTGCTCGAACGGTCGAAACTGAGGCGGCCAAGCAAAAGCCAAGCTGCTTGAAATGCCCCAATCGTGCGGCCAATCGGCGGTGCATTCGGGTCTTGGCGCAAGCCAAACATAATTCCTGCCACAAAACCAAGACTGAGCAAGCCAAACCCAAGCCAAAGCCATTTGCGCCAGGCTGCTTGCCTGAAATGCAACGCCAATACCAACACTTGACCGAGCACTTGCAACAAGGCCAAACGATGCAAACTTAGGCAGAGCACCACACTGGCAAACCACAGCCAAACCTGCTTCGGTTTTGTTTGATCAAGCAGATCGAGCAATACTCGATTCGACCAAAGCACCGCCGCCATCAACATGCTATAGACTTTGGCATCTTGGCTTTGCCACAAACCAAACGGATTGATCGCCAACAAGCCAGCCGCAACCCAAGCCACTGTGGGTGTGCTCAAACGCCATGCCAAATGATACAGCAACACCACCGCCAGCGTCCCAGCAAGCGCCGAAGGCGCACGCAAGGCCAGCTCGCTATCGCCAAACACGCTCGTCCAAGCCTTCATCAGCAAATGATACAGTGGGTAGCTTTGGCGTGGGCTAAACAGATCGCCGAATAAACTGAGCCACGAACGGCCAGTAGCCTCGCTCCAGGTACCGCCTTCATCGAGCCATAAACTTTGGCTGCTCAGGCGGAAGAAGCGTAAGCCCAGCGCGATGATCAAAAGGCCAAAACTGAGGCTGCGAGTGGGATGTTTAGGCATATGATGCTCGATAATCGTTAACAAAAATGAATGGCCTGAACAGCAAAAAGCACCAAGCCAGCTAGCTCAGTGCTTAATTGAGGGCGATGAACAAGCGACTTAGGCGCTCAGTTGCTCAATGCCGCTGGCTTCGTCGTCGGCAATTGTAAACAGCGTATCGAAACGGGTTTTGCGGAAAACCTCAGCAATTTGGGTTTGCAAGCCAAACAGCATCAAATTTTGCCCGCGATTTTGCTGATCTTTCAAATTCATCATGAGCATGCGCAAGGCCAAGCTTGCCGCAAAATCGACTTTGCTTACATCGACCAATACAGGCCCATTGTGATCAGCAATCGATTGAGCAAATGGTTCTTCGAGCTCACGAACAGCCGCAGCGTCCATGCGAGCAGGCAAACGCACGATCAAGACCTTACCATTGGTTTCTTGGATCAGTTCAGCCATACGAAATCTCCCTATAGTTGTCGTTCAAAAGACAGCAGGAAACAAGCGGTATTATACACTGAAGCGCTAGCCAAGCACAGAGGGATGCGATTAAATAGCGTTTTTGGGCTTGTTAATGGCACATTGACGCTTTTTTCAGCGGGCTTTATAATGCTTAGCGCTTAATGCAACTTCACTTCTTCGCAGGAGGCTGCTCGGTGTACTTTACACAAAACGATCCTCAGATTCTTTTCCCTTCGTGGGTAGCAGGTTTGTTGGTTATTTGGATTGCGGTTTTAGTGGGTGCAATTTTTTGGCTGCGCTCGCTGCCACCCAAAAATCCGGCGCGTTTGGCGTTTCGCAAGCGCACCAGCAACGGCCTGTTGATCATCGCCGGGATTGGGATCGTGCAGTTTCTGGCGCGTTGGCTGAAGATCGACGTAGTTGAGTGGCGCTTGTGGGGCTATGTTTTATTTGTCGCATTGATTGGTTTCGGGCTGTATTCATGGCAATATGCTCGTTCAACCTTGCCTGCCTTGGTTTCGCAAACTGGCAAAGTTAAATCCAATTATGCTAAGAGCCGCGCTGCTGCTGCCGGTAGCAATGCCAAGGCTAGTGCTGATGGTGTCGCAAGCGAACCTGCTGCACCCCGCGAACCCAAGCCAATTGCAACCACTGGCCGTCGTGAAGCACGCCGCTCCAAGAAACGCAAGTAATTCGCTCAGTTGGTAACAATTAAACACTGGCTCTGCGTTGCAGGCTGGTGTTTTTGTTTTTTTAGGTTAGTTCCCTCACCCCCTAGCCACCTCTCCCGCCCGCGAGGCGAGGGGGAATTCCTTAATCATGAAGTTTGGAATGCCCCTCGCCCGCCGCAGTGGGAGAGGGGTGGGGGTGAGGGCATGTTACATCCAACAAGAAACAGGTATACTACTACTCTAATTAAGGAGTAATAATGAATCCATATACCGATCCGTCGCGGGTGCGCGGAGCTTTAAATAGCATCGGGGTGCGCCCGAGCAAAAGCATGGGCCAGAATTTTTTGATCGATCCTACGCCGCTCAAGTTGGCCTTGGAACATGCTGAAGTCAATCCTAATGATGTGGTGGTTGAGGTCGGGCCTGGTTTGGGCGTGCTGACTTGGGAATTATTGAATGCCGCTGGTCACGTGATTAGCATTGAGCTTGATCCGCGATTGGCTGGACGCTTGCGCACCGAATTTGCCGAGCGCCCTTTGACGATTGTTGAAAGCGATGTGCTGGAAATTGCTCCTAGCGCGATGTTGGCGGCGGCTGGTTTGCCCGCCGATACATCTTATAAATTGGTGGCAAATATTCCCTATGCGATTACGTCGCCCTTGTTGCGCCATTTTCTTGAAGGCGATAGCCCGCCTAGCTTGATGATGGTGTTGATGCAGTGGGAAGTTGCCGATCGCATTACGGCTAAACCAGGCGATCTGAGTATTTTGGCGCATAGTGTGCAACTCTATGCTACTGCTGAAATTATTGCGCGGGTGCCAGCCGCTTCGTTCTTGCCCGCGCCGGCTGTCGATTCGGCGTTAGTGCTGATGCGCCGCCGTGCTACCAACGCTGTGCCGACTGCACCCAAAGCTTTGTTTAAGGTGATTCGCGCAGGGTTTAGCCAAGCCCGTAAAAAGCTGATCAATTCGTTGGCTGGTGGTTTGGCTGGTCAAGGCTTTGGCAAGGAGCAAGTGCTGGCGGCAATTGTTCAGGCCGAAATTGACCCTAATTTGCGAGCCGAGGTGCTGACCTTGGAGCAATGGGCCAGATTAACTGAAACGCTGGGCCTTGCTACCAAATAATTAAGCCGCGTTGAGCGCCAACCCGAATCGCTTCAGTCCGCGAGCTAACATCCAACTTGCCGAGCAACGCTGAAACATGAAATTTCACGGTATGCTCGCTGATGATTAAGCGCTGGGCGATTTGGCGATTGGTCAAGCCCTCGGCTAGCAGTTGCAGCACTTCATGTTCACGCTCGCTCAGTTGATTATCCAAGGGTTCTGGCTGGGGTGGGCTGTGAATTTGGGCCAAAATACTTGGCGATAGCACACATAAACCAAGCTGGAGCGCTTGCAAACTGGCCCAAATTTCTTGAGGGTAAGCATCGGTTGAAACCGCACCCCATGCC